>NZ_JAEHBO010000135.1:0-7986 GCF_016483575.1 Bacillus cereus group sp. N12 | reverse complement strand
AGCTTCGTCGGCAGCGTCAGATGTGTATAAGAGACAGATATATATCAGGGCTATTTTCTTTATAGGAATTCCTTAACCATCATGGAATACTGTTAATACAGTATACAAATATGCATATTGTTTTTATTTGGATTTTTTGTATGTTAAAATTAAATATAGGAATTTTTGTATATAATGAGCAGGAATATTCAATGAATTTTGCGAGGTGTTATATGTTTACAAATAAGAAATTAATTCGAATGTGCCTAACGTTATTTGTATTTTTAAGTATAATTAGTTTTACAATCGGTTATTTTCAAGCTTATCTTGAATCGGCAGCAGATATTAAATGGGTAATGCCAGAAATTTGGAAAACTATTTTAATAGATGTTCCTCAAGGTATACTTGTTCTTTTAGGTGCAATCGCTTTGTATGATTTCACAAAAGAGACATCCAAGAAAGACGCATCAATCTAATTACATCCTTCTTCAATTAACAATTACATGACAGTCGTCTTGCAAAAAGCCCTGATCGGGCTTTTTTTATATGCAGGAATTTTCTAAACATCATGGAATACTGTCACTAGGAGGTGTCGTGACATTATGGCGGACGAGATTGTATATTCTGCTAGTGAAGTATACAAACGACTAGGAATAAGTGATATCTTGTAAAATAATGATAAAATATAAGCCTAATATGTTAATGGGGTGTATAAATTGAGTAATGAACATGAATCAATTATGGTCATAGATGTAAGCAACATTTATAATGCAAAAGAATTGCATTTACTTCTTAAAGAGAAGCTCGAGTTTCCTGATTTTTACGGGGGAAATTGGGATGCCTTTTGGGATTGTATTACAGGATTTGTGTTTCTTTTGCCAAACAAAATGATTTTTGACGGATGGTCAAAGTTAGAAAAAAGGTTACCGAGAGATACAAAAATAATGAAAGAGTGTCTTCTTGATTATAACAAAGAGGATAGAAAAGACCCTGAATGGATAAGCGAATTCCTATTTAATTAAATAACAGGAAATATTTGTGATGTGACTAATAATCTTAATATAGAATAAGAGGCTCTAAATGGGGCTTTTTTCTTTGCAGGAATTTCGGGATGAGGTTGCTGCTGTGAAAGAGAAGAAGCCATGGTGGAAGTTTTGGTGAGAACAAGGTGGTTCCCTTGTGAGAGTAGGGGACTTCCTTATCCTTGCTATCGATAATGATGCGTTATGTTAAACCCACTGAAAAAAGTATATTTTAAGTAAAGCATTAGGAGGGACGTACTTATGTCTAATGAAATTTTGCCTTTTACTGTAAGAATAGCTACTGCAGAAGATTTTTGGGATATATCAAATATAAACAAGCAAGTTCAACAGTTACACATAGAGGGAAGACCAGATATTTATTCTGATACTTCAGCTTCTTTGGATCACAATGCATACGAAGAATGGCTTATGGATACAACCATAGAGATATTTGTAGTAGAGGACAATAATAAAGAGATTCTTGCTTACATAATCTTAGATATTAAAGAACCATCCGAAAATCCAAAGTTAGTTGAGCGAAAAGTACTCTTTATCCGCAATATTGGTGTAAGCGAAATATGTAAAGGAACTGGAATCGGAAAAATATTAGTACAAAAAGCATTTGAGTATGCTAAAGAAATACAAGCAACAAGCGTAGAATTAAATGTTTTAGAATTTAACAAGAAGGCTATACGATTCTACGAAAAACTTGGGTTTAAAACACAGAGTAAGCAAATGGAATTTGTATTACCTGATGCTTAAAACTACTTCTCCTTATACTACTTGTAGCTTTGATATGGTGGTTTATTTGCAAGGGCAAAGAAAAAATCGATACATAGAATTTTTACCAGCTTTGATTGATATCGCGACCCTAAGCAAATTGTGTTTAAATCATTAGAAATGGAGCATCCTGATGGGTGCTTCTTTCTTTTGGAATAGAAATCCGCGTGTTAACTATATTTTATATATAATTAATAATTACGGTGCATGAAATTTTATAGAGCGGACAGCTATGAGTTTACATGTAATAAAAATAGGGAAGAATCGCATGTTAGAGTATTAATTAAAAGTATTTACTATTATACAAAAGGAGGGGGGTTATGAACGCATTTTTTAAAGAGTGTAAACGGTCCTTAAACTTGTTAGGAGCTGCCAATACATATTTAGATAGCTTATTGCAAACTAAAACGTATCTGCAGCTCCTAATACTAATCTTATTTTGTATCGCTGTTATTCTTTTGGCACAAGATTACACGAACCTTCATAATAAGTCCCATTACTTCAATTACAACCTCTTTAATATTGTCTGGAAGCTCATTTGGACTACTCCACCTTTCTATATATAATTATAACCGGATGCAATGTTTAGCTATCATCGGTATACCAGCTATTGCTCAAATGATTTTCTTTCTAGTATTTAAAAATATCCATATGGGATATTTACTTCACTTCAATTACAATATAATTAGTATACTTTTTAACTACATAGCTTCTATTTAAAATATTTTATAAATAAAAACAAAAGAAAAGGTACCCCTGCTGCAAGGTACCTTTTCCAAGGGGTATAACTCATTACCTAAGCGGTCGTTGGTTAAGTTTACCGCTTAATCTATTACATGAGTTATAATTTTATTATACATTGATCATAACAAAAATATTATCAATGGTGAAATTAACTTTAATTATTTATCATTTTAGGGGTAACACCACATGCTCATCAAGCTAACATTTTGAAGTGCCCCCAAAGTGAAAATTTCATCTTTTCATAGGTGTCCATAAGAATTGAGCCCATTTTTTACATTTTGGGGGTATTTGTATTTCTTAGCTTGATAGCGATGGAGCGTGTCCCCTTTTAGAACAAAAAAATAGGATTCCCCTGGCCAGGAGAATCCTATTATATACCTTAAAATTATAATAGATAATGGCATAAATAAATTATTTTATCAAGTGAAAATCCGTGATCACAGCTTTTTTCGTACCAATATTGACACCTAGCAAGCGTTAAATGGATAAAAAGGCTTTTCTTTAAGTAGCTCAAAAAAGAAGGAATTCTTGCCGTACCCCTTTTTGAATTCCGTTTCTATAACTTGGGAATCCCATGATTATGGAAAAATTCTATAATCCTACTTATTTGAATGCTTTTCCGGTGGGATATTCCGCTGCAACTCATTAATAAATTTATAAGTTAATGGAGCTTTTTCTTCTAACTCAGCCTTCGTGTCTGGACCAGCATAAAAATAGGCAAAGGCTTCGGCGAAATATTCTTCCTTGTAATCGAAATATGGATTGTCATTAAAATCATCATGCTCCAAAGCGTGAATTTCAGTAAACTTATTTGAATAACTAATATTGTCAAATACATAACAATCAATGGAATGGGCTGTTTCATGCAGCTCAAGGCTTACAGAACTATGCATCTTTTTATAGCTGTAACCGATTCGAGCAACAACCGTCTGCCCACCTGCACCTGGCACATCATCCCACGTATATGGAGTATGTTCCCATCCCCTAGGAACGGTTCCCCTTAAATATTCATACTCCGGCAAATCAGTAAGAGGGAAATTAATCAGTTTAACTTGAACTCCCTGTTTATGCATGGTAATCAATATATTAGTTGGGATGCTCCAGAGACGATTAACCATATTTCGGGTCTCTTTACGATCAAATTCACCCTTTGTTTCAACCGACACAACCCTTTCAAGAACATTGTTCATTTTAAGTGATTGGGTAGTTCCGGATTCTCCAAATGCAGCAGTAGAAAATGAGAATGTTAAAACTGTGGTCAATAATAACGCGGAAAATGCTTTTTTCAATAAGTTCCTTTTCATAAGCTCCTCCTAAATTTAGTATTTTATAGTTAAATATTTGACAATTAATTCTTTTTCCCTTTATAGGGTACGACACATGCCCATCAACTTAAGAAAACAAATCCACCCCAAAACGAAAAAAGAGCTTTTTTATTACAAGTTAGGACAAAATCGCGTTCTGGGAGAGTTGTATTTTCTTAGATTGATAGCGATGAGGTAGCACCACATGCCTATCAAGCTAAGGGGGACAAGAGGGTATATGTGAATGTGTTTTTTCAAATTTTTACGACTACACTAAAGGTGTGCATAACAAATAAACCTATTAAATAGGTGTTTTTTTATATATTATGCAACTTGGAAACCTTGTGACAACGTACAATCATACACAACACCTAAGATATCAAAGACTGTTTTCTTTTCATACCGGTGAGATTTTCGTCCGTTTTTTTCTAACTGGTAAAACAAACGCAATAAAATTTTTATTAATTCATGGATGCCCTTCTTTAGTCCCTCATAAAACAATAGATAATAATTCTTTATCATATAGATGGATTTGTATTTTGCCGTTAAGTGCTTTTGGACAAGGATCGGGTTCGATGGGACTACCTGGGGATTTCACCCCGCCATCAAGGTTTGTACGGGCAGCATTGGGGAAACAAAATATTCAAGTTATAGATAACGAAGAAGAGGGGGTATCGGCCATATTTCACATCTTATCAACTTGCGAGGTTCCAAAAGGTGGAGTGATAACGGACGAAGGTATATTAGATAATACCATCTATACAAGTGCAATGTGTATGGAATCCGGTACATATTATTACCATACCTATGATTGTAGACAAATTATAGCTATTCATTTATTTCATGAAATTTAGATACAGAAGAAATAAAAACATATTCCTTCCACAGGAAGCAGAAGATATTTTATGAAAACTAATTAGATTTAGAAGAGTATTTAAAAAAGCAAACTTAATTAAGTTTGCTTTTTTATAATAGACGATACCCCGTTACCATCAACCTAAGAAAATAAGTCACCCCCAAAACGATTAAAATAAATTTCAGATCTATAAAAATATAAAATTTCCATTTAGAGGGTACTTTAAAATCTTATCTTGATAACAAAACATCTCCATATATATATAATGTTTTTAACTAAAATAGGTCGCCAGTCATTACAGTCATAAACTCCTTAAAAAACTGTTCATAATTCATCTGTACTGCAATCCTATGTTTTGGACGATTACCGAATGTTTCTGGTTCAAAGGTAGATCTAAAATCTCCTATACTTTGTCCTCTTACAGTATCAAGTACATTAACTGTCACTGCTGATTGATGGTACGTAAAAATATCATCACGATTAATCGCAATTAAAGTAAGTGCATCATGAACCGGGCTACCTTGTATTCCAGGGACTTTTTTTTGATAAAATTGATAATAGTAATAGTCTAAAAGAGGCTTTAAAAATTTAGTTTTCCCTTTAGAGTGGATATAATTGACCATTTCCGGTGTTACAATAGCCGATTGTGTAACATTCAAAGGATAAATTGATAGATTCTTTGCGTATCTCATTACAATATTGGCTGATCCAGGATCGCCATAAAAGTTAGCTTCAGCAATGGGAGTAACATTTCCTGGATATAGAAAAGCTCCTCCCATAATATAATAAGAATGTACATATTCCATCACATCACCATAAAGGAGAAATAAAGTTGCAAGTGAAGTTAGCCGTCCGGTATTCACGATAATAAGTTCATTTTTATGCTGCTTAATAAGTGTGAGAACCTCAAAAAAATTCTCAAATGTCTGAATCTCTAGTCCTGGATAAATGGGCCCTATCCCAAATTTACCGTGAACTTCTGGATAAAAAGTTTCAGCTTCTGAAGACATGGAATGCTCCGCCCCACCAAAAACTTTTACATATTCTTTTCCTACACTTTTAAGTAAAAAGCGAACATTTCTAACAACTTCAGCTTTAGGTACGTTCCCATAGTCTGCAACAATTCCTATAACATCAATTTTATCTGTCAAATGCGCGTATATGATAGCTATCGTATCGTCAATTCCGAAATCCCCAAAAAACAGTACTTTTTTCCCCATACAATGCTGCTCCTTAATTTTACTAATTTTTAAAACGGATCATAATTATGTATCGTAGGATAAGATTGTTCTCGTGTTTTTTTGTAAAACGGTATATGAATGAACTCATCAAGTTAACATACACTTTCGTCAATAATGAGCAAATTCCTTTTGTATGAAATGAAATAGTATGGAATTACTAACCTTAACAAGTTTTTTCTGATATCCTATACTCATTTTGTGGTCCTCAAAATGAATAAATTACATTATTCTTTCTGTAGAATTATAGGTAAGGAAAACGTATTTTTGCTATATGGGGTAGCACCACATCGCTATAAAGCTAAGAAATAAAAAATACCTCCAAAACGAGAAAAATGAGCTGAAGGCTCTTAAATAGCTATTTAGAGATAAGGCGATGTTTTAGGAATTTTTAAAATATTAACTTGAATAGCATATGTACTACCGACAAAACGTTGATATTGTGTATTATCAAGATCTAAAGTATAAATATCCTTACGAAGTATAGAAAAGTACATATTAGACACGAGCGATCTGTACTCTCCTTATATCAAATTAAAGAACTTGATAGATTAATGATAAGAAGCATAATAAATCTACTCTCTAATAATAATTGTATAGTTTATATATTAAGATGATTTTTTCTTTTATTAGATAACTTATACTTAATAGTTTTAAAAAGGTTACACATCACTTGTATACTAAAGTCATTTATCTTATTCGATATTTGATGACCACAATTGTACTCTATTTTTAGCATTGTTTATTTAAAATCTGTTTAGACAAGAGAATTTTCTAATTCTCTTGTCTAGGAGGCAGGAGCATATTTTGTAATGCTTTTCCAAATAAATTTAAGGGCATATGTTCTTCGTTAATATAATAACATAAGGACATACCATTTTCTAAGGAAAGAATAGTCCATGCCATTTCATCAGCAGATAGAGCAGATTCATTCTCATTCTCTTTTGACATTAATTTCTCAATCGCTTTGGAAATTTGTTCTACCGATTCTGTTATCATATTCGACCATTTATGGCGCACCGATTCTTCACGCATCGCATAAAGGAGAAACTCCATGTTAAGCATGCTCCATGTTCGATTTTTTTGTCTACTTGAATGGGAATGTTGATCCAAAATTCCGATGAATTGTGATAATGAATGCTGTTGGTCTATTATTTGATGGATGTTATGCACGTGTAAATGCATTTGTTTTTCCAAGATGGCTAGAAAGAGTTCTTCTTTGGAATTAAAATGAGCATAAACAGCTCCCTTACTAAAACCGGCATACTCTGCAATTTTATCAACAGAAGCTCCGTGAAAGCCTAATTGAGCAAAAACCTCAACAGCTGATTCTAGAAGTAATTGCCGTGTTTCCTTTTTTCTTTCCTCTTGAGTTAATCTTCGTCTGATCATTTCTCCTCCTCCGTATCTTGACAATTATACTTTATAGAACTAATATACCATATAGTATATAAAATCTATATGGTATATAAATTACGGAAGGGATCTATGTATTAATTAATCAGTAATAATGTCATTTTAGATTAGAGTATGAGAATTGTAGATAATCTAGTAAAAGGAGAGACGAGAAATAATGCAAAAAATAGAGACCCCTAAAATACCAAAACAGACTCCGGCAAAAATTTTAGCGCAAACAGTTAAAACCGGGATTATTAAATCAAACCTGATTCCAATGTTTGCTGGATTGACATTGGCATTATATACATATCAGATTAGCTTGCTTGGGAAACTTCCTGAAATTATATTTACTTTGATTGGCTCTATTTTAGTGATGGGTGCAGCAGGAGCTTTTAATAACTTGTATGATCGTGATATTGATTCTATTATGGAGAGAACAAAAAATAGACCCACTGTGACAGGAGAAATAAAACCGAAAACTGTATTATGGCTAGGAACTTTAATGGCCATCTTGGGATTGTTTTCTCTTGCACTAACAACTCTTCTAGCAGCATTCTTAGGATTTTTAGGCTTATTTTTTTATGTAGTCCCATATACAATGTGGAGTAAAAGAAGAACAATTTATAATACAGAGGTTGGAAGTATTTCTGGAGCAATGCCTCCTC
>NZ_JAEHBO010000134.1:0-8042 GCF_016483575.1 Bacillus cereus group sp. N12 | reverse complement strand
ATCGCAATACTATCCACTTCTTTTAGCCAAACAAACTCTTTCTTCATGGCAGGAAGTTTGGCAGAGCATGTACCATAGGTCAAGCCTTTTCCTGTCTCTTTGTATGCGTGATCCCATAAGGATAGGAAATGATTGAATACAAAGCGAGAACAGCCAATCGTTTTGTTGATTAGAATTGTTTGTGCTTTATTAGGGTAGATACGAAACTTATAAGCTTTATTAATCATCATTTTATTCACCTCCGTTTCGGTATATGACTATTATACACCAAACATACTTTCGATATATGGTGGAGTAACACTTTATGTATGTCGAACAATTAAGATGGCTTCCTGCCATCCCTTGTTCGAAGCCAATTCAGCTCCCACCTACTCACTGGGCTGTGACCCTTCACGCTCCTTGAGGAAGGAGTCTTCTTGGCTAAAATGATAAAAAGAAATATTATTCTCACATGGATTATATGATATAATTTGTGATGATTTACCAAAATAAAATCATAGAGAAGGGCGATGTACTACCTTTGGAAAAAACATTAAATTTCTTTTCTTTTATATGCACTTTATTATGTTTATTAATCTTTTTATTATGTTCTTTCTCCCCTTTACATAAGGTACTCGAAAATTTATTCAGAGTAAATCCATTCAATATACTTTTTTATCTAGTATTTGCAACTCTACTTGTTAGTATAATTGGTTTGACTGGAATAAATAATCGTACTTCAGCTATAAGAAGCATCTTTACTTTAGCAATCAATATAGTACTGATAGTAGCTTTACTCTTTATAATCTTGATTGGAGGATTATTCCAGTGAAAAATTGAAATATTTCCTTAATACAAAATAAAAAAACTAGTATTTTACTAGTTTTTTTATTTTGTAATTTAGATAGGAGAAGGTACAAAATTTGGATTAACATGTATAGCTCTATATAAAAACATAGAGAATTGATCACGTGTAACCAAACCACCAGGATTAAAATTCCTATTACCAACACCATTTGCTATACCATTACTGTATAAAGCTTTTACATATTCATTAGCCCAATGACCTTTCATATCATTAAACTCATAATTCGCCTTCACCTTAAGATTAAAAGCTCTAACTATAATTGTAGCTGCTTCTGCCCTTGTAGCTACACCCTTTGGGTTGAATGTATGCTCAGAATTAACTGAAAATATCCCTTTTTTTGTTAATGCTAAAATTTGTTTTTTAAACATACTGTCATTAATATCGTTAAAAGGATTCTCATTACTATCTTCAGGTTTTAGATAATTATATAAAAATCCAGCTAATTGTTCTCTTGTAATATTATCTCCTGCACCAAAATATCCATTGCCATATCCTGAAGCAATTTTATGATGATACATATACAATATTTCTTTATGTGCCCAATGAGTTGCCGGAACATCTTCAAATATTTTAGGGGCAACAGTTGCATATGAATGAATAAACTCAGATTCTCTGCTCAAATCTATATACATATCCTCTGGGGTTTGTTCCCATGTATCATGAACAATCAAACTTCTAAAATTCTCATTAAATTCTGGACTATAAAAGTCCTCATATCCTATACCTGTTACACTATGGTCCCCATAAGTAGGATGTTTGTAAGTAGTAATAAGCACTGGCCTTCCCTGATCTATTTCATTTTTAATACCTTGGAATGAACTCCCCATATGAAGTTCGACTTCCGCTCTATATCCTTTATCATTAAAATATTTTTTTAATCCTGGGGCTATCTTATCTGTATAAGTTGAACCATAATCAGGTTGAGAATAATCAACCTTAGTCCCATAATATTTAGCAATTTCTTCTATAGTATCCCATGGATAAATACTTGGCATTAGATTTTCGTATCCCTTTAGATACCAATATCCCAATAGATTAGTTGTAGCTGTTGGGGTACACCCTCTAAACCATATATAATCTGGAACATTAGCTAGTTTTTTAGTATTAATATTCGAAGCAAGAAGTTTTTTAGGCTTCATCGAACTATTATTCTTTTCCTGCTGTTCAATTGTGGCATTATCTTCAATTTGGATTGGTTTAAAGATTTTCTTCTCCTGTTTTGGATCAGGTCCCAGAGTCACAATCTTTCCATTTTCTTTTTTGAAGTATTTTAATGGGCCATTATAAATAGCATTTCCTTCTTCTACATCCTCAAAAGGGTTTGTACCTTTTCTTGTAGACTCTATAATAGGTGATTCATTCTTTTTACCATTTATAATAATATATCCTACATCCTGATCAGCTTTACGAATTTGAAATACATAAGCTGAAATTTTCCCTTCTGAGCTATAGAGAGTTTTTCCTATACTATAACTCGCCCCTTTCCAATTCGGGTAAGTATGTTCACTAACAGTTTTTACATATTTCCCTACTGTAGATACTGCCTCTTCCTTAGTAATAAATTGTTCCGTAACTTCTTCGGCATTTGAGACACTTGGTATAACAGTAAATAAACCGAATAAGAGCGTAAAGCTAATTACAATAAATGATAACAACTTTCTCATTAAGTTTCCTTCCTTTCCAATATGTAGTTAAACAATGCTCTATATATATATTACATATAATTTAATTTTTGTATATAAAATCCTTGTAATTTTTCGTAAAAATATGTTATAAATATCCATGTACTTATCAATAGGAGGTTACTATTTTATGAAGAAAAAAGGATTATTAGTTACTAGTTTAGCCGCAACTATGCTTCTATCATTTAATTCAGCTACATTTGCTGAGGTAGAGAATCAAAATTCAGATAATAGCTCAATCATTGCAAGAAACCAAGCATCAAATTATACCAATATTACTTCAAGTTTCTCTTATACAATGAAAAGGAACGCACTTGAAATGGCATACGCTGCTCAAGAAGATAGAAATCTTGGTTCATATCCGGCTGGTGTGGGTTTAAAATTTGTACAACATGTTAAAACAGGAAGCGATTGGGACTATAAGCGTCAATTTGGATATGGATACTATAACTTTAATGGTAGAGTATTAGCCGCTGAAGACATTGGTAATATGCATTATGGCTATGTTGGAAGAGCTGCTGGATTTACAAGAAGTTTATTATCCACTGCAGCAGGAGCATACCAAATTTATTCTGGAACTTCCAACTTTGCTTGGGCAGATTCCTACTATGACGACCCTAATGATCAGGCTTGGATCTCATATGGAATGGACCTGTGGGACAATAGATCATTAGCCAAAAGTTTCGCAAGATCTACAACACCAAATACAGATGCGCTATATCAAGAAGCCGTTAGAACATTAACATCTGAAGAAAAGAATAGAATCAAAGAAGAAATGAAAGAATATTCTAAACAAGTTAAATCACAACAAAATTAAACAGCATTCATAAACTATTATACAAAATACAAAATGCACCCCAATTATTTCTAACAATTGGGGTGCATTTCAAAACGTAGGTTTCTTTTTCTCATCTACTTCACATACACATAGGCTTCATTTGCTGTCACATAGTATGTTTTAACCTTGCATTGTGGTGAACCGTTGACACTTACTTTGGTATCAATAGAATGAAAGTAAACTTTTGGGTAAAAGTTTACTTTGGAGTTTTGAATCATTTATAACTAATTTTGTAATAAATTTCTCAATATAGATATACTTGTTAATTCTCGTTCTAATATTCAAAATTAACAAGAAATAAACTATGATATAAATATGATGGTTATCCTTTTGTTTACTCCTTGTGCTGAAGATAAGATCGTGTTCGCCGATCTTATCTTTTTTTATTTGTGATTTTTCATATAAAAAAAGAATCCTTATCATAAGGATTCTGTAACAGGAAACAACAAATATATAATAAAGAGAATTACTTATATTATAATTTAATAATCACAAATTAAATATTTGGGAGTGTGGTGGGTATGGGGAAAGTAAAGGAATTGGAATCAATAATAAAAGAATTAGAAGAAGAGATACAATGGCGGGATAATCATATTATAGAAATTAATTCTGATAATACACGGGTATTAGAACAGTCAATGGAAGTAGCAAGACATATTGAATTGTATGATAAATTCATTAGGAACATGAATTTAGAAGATGAATTAAAGGTATTCTTGAAAGAAGAGATAAACAGTTACAATTAAAGAACAACACGCAATATAAACGGTTCTGGTGCAAAAATTTTAATATACATGTAGGCCATATACTTACCTTCTAAGGTTTAACCCATTTTTTTATCAACATGTTAATTAATATAGAAGATTTGAATTAACTATGAACCAGAGAATACCGATTAAATTACATGTAGCTTGCTTTCTCAAAGTATGGGCAAAAACACCTGTAAAATAAATAACCAGTTCCTTAACGTACAAGGAACTGGTTAAAATCTGTCCAATTTGTGTCTAAACGTACAATTTTCTTTTTTTGATATGGTGAGCTCATACCCATCAACTTAAGAATTTTATAACACCCTAGGATGAAAATTTGGTGTGTTTTTGACAGAAAACGGGTCGTTATTTCGTTTTGGAGGTATTTGCTTTTCTTAGCTTGATAGCAATGTGACGATACCCCTTTATTATTTTTCAGACTTCGCTTGTTCTAAAATGTATGCTTCTTCTTGTTCCGGTGTCGCTAATTCGTATGCTTTACCAGTGCTGTTATTGTCCCATTCCCATAATAAATTATGCTCCTGAACCGATTGAGAGAAATCGCCTTCATACCAACGAACCAACATCTTAAGGTACTGTTCTTTATGTTGTAAGGTTCCACTATTACTTTCATCAATCGCTCGACGTACTTTTTCGATATTTTCTGGAGTCATTTTGATAAATCCTTGCTTTTCGTGAGATAATACTTTTTGATGAGTCATTTTGTGCATTGCATTGATTATATGACGATCAGAGTTGAGGTCAAATATTACCTCTTCCCCTTTAATTCTCTCAGTCTGCTTTTTCTTAACGTCTGAGCCTGCATACGTACCGACTTTGTAACCAGTAAAAATACCAACTGCTATAGCAATAACTAAGGTTGATGTGATTTTAATCCACTTTTTCAAACCTCTTCCCCCCCTTTTATTGAAGTGTACCATAAAAGAAGAACTGTATACCCATATCTATCTGTGAGGTCTACATAACGCATCATTATCAGTAGTCAATGATGCATGAAATTTTCGTTCTGGGGGTAATTAAAAATCTTAACTTGATAGCGATGGGGTATCGCCAGCATTTCGGAAAAAAACACGCTAAGCAAAAAATAAGCTGTCCAGATGGACAGCTTATTTACATAACTACCGTTCTCGGAAGTTACCCTTTTCTTCTATTTCGTAAGTAATCCAATAACAATTATAACAATTAAGATGACTGCCCACATGATAAAATGCATGTTTCTTTTTACAAATTTTTTTGTTGTATCAGAGTCATCTGTCTCTTCAAAGCGTTCTATTTTTCTTTTTTGTACAACCAGTGTCAAAAAATACACTGCATTCCCTACTGATAAAATCAAAAAAGCATTTCCTAAATGACCATTTCTAAAGTTATCGTATAAAGACCAAATGAGTAATAAAACAGTATAGACCATGAACGCATTTTTACTGGCCTTTGCTACATGATATTGCTCCATTTCATCTTGTTTTTGTATTCGCATTGTTCTCTCGCTCCCTTATTTCAAGATTATTCGAGTGTAAAAATGTCCTCCATTTTCAGATTAAAGTAATGAGCTATTTTCAGTGCTAATTCTAAACTTGGATTGTAGTGGTTATTTTCAATGGCTACAATCGTTTGTCTTGTAACCTGTAAGTCCTTCGCCATTTGAATTTGTGTAATTTTATGTTGTACTCGTAGTTCTTTAATATTATTTTGTACAGCCATCGTTTCACCTACAATGTAAAGATATCTTTACTAATATATTATATAAAAACACCATAAATGTAAAGATGTATTTACACCTTATTTTGGAAAAAACAAAACCCAAAGCATATTTTAATTACTTTGGGTTCATGAATATCGTATACATGCTCGCTTAACATAACGTCCTATTATCGATAGCAAGGAAAAAGGCGGAATCTTATTCTCACAAAGCAACCTGCTTTTTTTGTTCTATGGATTTATGCATTTTTTTATACATTTCTATCCTTAAGCGGTTTTAGAGTTCTCGTTTGTTACTGAATTAGCTGAAAAACTGTATAAAATTTTGCATACTCTTAGCGTGTTTTTTTCCGAAATGCTGGCGATACCCCATGCCCATCAACCTAAGAAAAGCAAATACCCCAAAACGAGAAAATTGACATCTCCAGATGAAAATGTACAATTTTTTTGTTTTGGGGATGCTTCAAAATATTAGCTTGATAGCAATGTGTCTCTACCCATATAAGTTCGTGAGCTACGGTACTATGACCATATCATACAGCTAGTTGAGTGTTTAAATATTTTTGGTCAAAGCTTTTGTCTTGATATTATATGAACTCACTATATCACTCCATAATTTTAGGTAGTGAGCGATTTTAGATTACCTAAAATCATCATGATATCCTAAATAATATTTAAAAAGCTAAACCCATACATCGCAGCAACTGTAAAAATGACTGTCCATACTGCTAGACTTACCGTCATCCAACTTATGACGTGTGTCCGGTTAGATCCAAATGTTAAAGCTAATACGGCCGCAATATCAGTTCCTACGAGAATTGGAGCTAGAAGAGCCAAACCTGGAATACCATATCGTTCCCATATTTTTCTTGATCGGGTTTCTTTTTTAGAAGGTGTTGTTATACCTTTTTTTAGTTTTCTTGCTGCTTGCCATTCTGCATACTGTTTAAAGAAAAAACCGAGTAATAGAACCAAGATAAGATTTCCTGCAAATGCTGTTACTCCTACTGCAAATGGCTGTAACCCCCATGCGATACCAAGTGGTACAACGATTGATACATCCATCCATGGGGCAAAAGCTAAAAGAAATAACACTACATATTGCCATAATGCACCCGCATTTTGAGCCCACTCCACCATATTGTTTCATCCCCTTTGTTAAATACGATTTAAAATAAGAATAGTAGTTAACCAATAGACAATGTATTGACCTGCACCTAGTAAACCAATGCACAATAATGGAACAAAATTATGTTGAGAAAAGAGGAAGCAAATCCCTGCCGTTACTGGAAGCGCAATGCTATAGTAAATATACACACTTCGGCAAGCCTTATAGGTTACCCACTGCTGTCCTTCATCGATTTCACGAAATTCAGATGGTATAAAACCAAATAATCTAATCTTATCATGAGGATTCTTTCGGTTATAAATCCTTGTGAGAATGAGCCATAAAAAAGTAACCGTCACTAAAATCCCGAAACATAACTTAGCTAAAATGACTTGTGTATTCATAAGAGAAAATAGTAAAAATGCAATAATCAGCACAAATATACTGGCCCCTATAAGTGGGGACCTTAAAACCTGTTTTATCATAATCGATCCTCTCCCTTTAAATAAAAAACCTCTTCTACGGTAACTTGAAATACAGCAGCTATTTTTAACGCCATAGTGACAGATGGAGAATAATCACCTTTTTCTATTAATCCAATTGTCTGCCTTGTGACCCCAATTGCATCGGCCAAGTCTTGCTGAGTCCATCTAAATCGTGCTCGTAATTCTCTAACTCTGTTTTCTAGCATCATAATTTCCCTTTCCTCATTTACAATTACTGTAATTGTAAATGATTGCTAACAAAATGTAAACAATCATTTGCATTATGTAATTAATAATTGCTAAATACGACATAAATTACCCCTAAGTTAACAAGGGAGCCTACCCCATCGCTATCAAGCTAAGAAAATACAACTCCCCCAGAACGGGTTCTTGTCCTAACTTGTAATAAAAAAGCTCATTTTTTCGTTTTGGGGTGGATTTGTTTTCTTAAGTTGATGGGCATGTGACGATACCCCTTTTAAAATTTAATGTAAACTAATGGCTAAAAGTTTACATTGGGATTTCGAATCATTTATAACTAATTTTGTAATAAATTTCTCAATATAGATATACTTGTTAATTATGGTTCTAATATTCAAAATTAACAAAAAATAAAT
>NZ_JAEHBO010000133.1:0-8200 GCF_016483575.1 Bacillus cereus group sp. N12 | reverse complement strand
ATGCAATGTGTTGCGGTTGGTACAGGTATTATGTTAGAGAATATCGACAAATTACCACGTCGTGCTTTGAAATAAAGTGAAACTTTCATCAGTGGGGCACCCAACTGATTATTATTTCAAAAATAGCTGGATAAAGTAGAAGGAACTAAGGTGTAAACCTTAGTTCTTTTTTATTTTTCTATTTTTTTATTTCGTTTTTTTGCGAAAATGAGAGAAAAATAAAGAAAAACGAAGGAAACAGGTGAAATATTCATATATATGGTTAAATTTAATATTTCCTTATTTGAAAACGTTTATAATATAATGAGTCGAATACGACATTAAGGCAAATAATGTTTCAATACATATTGCCTTTCCCTAATCTGGGCATACACTCTTTTCTACCTCCGTGTCAGTTGCAGGAATGTGCAACTATTTTAAGGGAATAGAGTGTGTGCATTTTTTTATATGGAGAAGTAAGTATACTAAATATAAAAATTCACTTTGTAATGACAAACGATAAACAAAATGGGATAATAACAATATGTCCAAGTGGTAAGACCAATATTGCAAAAGGGGCGATCATTACATGCTAAATATAGAACAAATTAAAGAAATCATTCCTCACCGCTATCCATTTTTACTTGTTGATAAAATATTAGAAGTAGATGAAGGAAAAAGAGCGGTTGGAATTAAAAATGTATCTGCAAACGAAGAATTCTTTAATGGACACTTCCCTGACTATGCAGTTATGCCTGGCGTACTTATTGTAGAAGCGTTAGCACAAGTCGGAGCGGTTGCTGTATTAAAGAAAGAAGAGAACCGCGGAAGACTTGCTTTCTTCGCAGGTATCGACAATTGTCGTTTCAAAAAACAAGTACGCCCTGGTGATCAACTTCGCCTAGAAGTTGAAATGACACGTGTACGTGGCCCGATTGGAAAAGGAAAAGCCATTGCGACAGTAGATGGTGAAGTTGCATGTGAAGCTGAAATCACATTTGCAATTGGTGATAAAAAAGAATAGAGAAAAAATAAAAAAATCTCCTTGTGAACGTACAAGGGGATTTTTTTATTTATGTTATATAACGATAAAACAATAATATACAAACTAATCAGAAAATTACTTGTAAATAGATGGTAATTACCATATAATTTACTTTATCATTTATTTAGAAAACTGGATAAGTGATAAAGGTAATGAAGAAGTAAGGGCATTGTCATATTGTTAAGGCACTTATATAAGACAAAGTAGAATGTTATTGATTATGATGAGATGTGGGGAAATTAGCAATACAAAATATTAATTAGACGTATGAAATCGAGCATAAGAGAGAGAAAAGGGAAATGTCGCATTTCACAAAAGGAGATTATGAATATGTTCGGGAGAAAGAAAAGAAAACCATTACGACAATTAATTGCACATAAAGAGCCTAAATCGCGTATTACAGAACAATATCGTAACATTCGTACAAACATTGAATTTACATCTGTAGATAATCATGTTCGGTCTATTATTGTTACCTCGGCAGATCCAGGTGATGGGAAAACAACGACAATCGCAAACTTAGCAGTTGTTTTCGGTCAACAAGGAAAGAAAGTTTTATTAATTGGAGCTGACTTGCGTAAGCCGACGATACAAAACTTATTTGCCATTCATAGTTCAAATGGGTTAACGAACTTATTATCAGGCCAAGCAAAGCTTATGCAATGCATTCAAAAAACAGATATAGAGAACGTATATTTAATGGCAGCAGGTCCAATCCCGCCAAACCCAGCAGAATTATTAGGAAGCCGGGCGATGGACGAAGCGTTGCTAGAAGCATATAGCATGTTTGATATTATTTTAATCGACACACCACCTGTCCTTGCGGTTACGGATGCACAAATACTCGCGAATAAATGCGATGGAATCGTGCTCGTTGTACGCAGTGAAAAGACAGAAAAAGATAAAATCGTAAAAGCGAAACAAATATTAGATAAAGCATCAGGAAAACTACTAGGTGTTGTTTTGAACGATAAAAGAGAAGAAAAAGAGCAATATGGTTATTACTAAAATATGAAAAAGCCAACAAAAAATTTTGTTGGCTTTTTATTGTTTTCTGAAAATTATTTATCAAGTTATACACTCTAAAAAACATGATATGATAAAATTTTTGGGAAATGATTGGAATGTGTTGTCATATTTAAGATTATTTTGTAAGATTAAACTTGTTTCTTGTGAACAAATATAGAACTGAATTATTAAAAATAAAAAATGTAAGATTTATATGTTATAATTTTTCCTATGTGTAAATTTTAGAAAGTTGGAGGAACTTATGGAAGAAACAATTAATCTAAAAGAGTTATTTCATATCTTAAAAAAACGTTTAGCAATGATCCTCGTAATCGCATTTGGTGCAGCCATTGTAAGTGCTATCATTAGCTTCTTCTTTATGACACCAATCTATCAATCTTCGACGCAAATTCTTGTTAATCAGAAGAAGCAAGAAGGGGCAGCGATTCAGTTTAATGAAGTGCAAACAAATATTCAATTGACCAATACATATAAGGTTATTATTAAAAGTCCTGTTATTTTGGACCAAGTGAAAGAGAAGTTAGGTTTAAATATAGCGACGCAAGAATTAAACAAGCAAATTGAAGTAACGAATGAAAAGGATTCGCAGGTCGTATCAGTAACTACACAAGATAAAGATCCAAAGTTAGCTCGTGATATTGCGAATACAACAGCAGAAGTCTTTAAAAGTGAAGTTGCAAAGATTATGAGTGTTGATAATGTAACAGTATTATCAAAAGCAGAAGTTGCAGAAAATTTATCTCCAATTAAACCACTTCCAATGCTAAATGTAGCAATCGTTTTCGTTATTGGTTTAATGGCTGCAATTGGTCTTGCATTCTTACTAGAATACTTAGATAACACAGTGAAAAAGGAAGAAGACGTAGAAAACTTACTTGGATTACCAGTGTTAGGTATTGTCGCTCGTATGGATGAAGAAACATTGAACATGAAATCACATGCACCATCATCAAGAAAAGTGAGGGGACAAACAATTGGCTCTTAATTTATTTAAAAAGAAAAAGAATCATCGCCAACGTCGTCAACTAATTGCTCATCAACAACCGAAATCTCCAATTTCAGAGCAATATCGTAATATTCGAACGAATATTGAATTTGCAGCTATTGATACGAATTTACATTCATTAATGGTAACGTCTGCGAATCCAAGTGAAGGGAAAACGACAACGACAGCTAATATGGCAGTTGTGTTTGCACAACAAGGAAAGAAAGTATTATTAATTGATGCAGATATGCGTAAACCAGCAATGCACCAAATGTTTCAAGTAGATAATATTTTCGGACTGACGAACGTATTAACACATAGTGAACGTTTAGAGAAATGTGTACAAACGACATCTGTAGACAATCTAAGCTTTTTAGCATGTGGTCCAATCCCACCAAATCCAGCAGAATTGTTAGGTTCGAAATCAATGAAAGAACTTCTTGGACAAGCGTATAGCATGTACGATTTAGTTATTTTTGATTTACCACCAATTTTAGCGGTTACAGATGCGCAAATTATGGCAAATGTATGTGATGCTTCTATTCTTGTCGTTCGTAGTGAAGCAACAGAAAAAGAAACAGCAGTAAAAGCAAAAGGATTGTTAGAATCGGCAAAAGGTAAACTGCTAGGTGTTGTCCTGAACGATCGTGAACGTGAAGAAGGCTTATATTATTATTACGGTGCAAACTAATTAAAAGAGTGAGATATGGTCGAAACATATCTCCTTTTTTCCCTTGAATATGAGATATCTCACATTCAAGGGAAAAGAGATTCCTAGGAAAGAGGGAGGATAAAATAAATGATTGATTTACATTGTCACATTTTACATGGCATCGATGACGGTGCACAAACCGTAACAGATAGTTTAGCGATGGCACAACAAGCTGTAGCAGAAGGAATACATACAATTGTCGCAACGCCGCACCATCAAAATGGGAAATATATAAATGAACGTACCTCCATTATTCATAAAGTAAAACAACTAAATGATGAACTACAACAACATAATATTCCACTTACCATTTTACCAGGGCAAGAGGTCAGGTTATATGGTGATTTATTAGAAGACTATGAAGCTGGTAAAATCGTTACCTTAAACGAAACAAATAAATATATATTCATTGAATTTCCATCTAATCACGTACCGCGTTATGCTGAACAATTATTATACGACTTACGTGTTAAGGGAATGATTCCAATTATTGTTCATCCAGAACGTAATGCCGAGTTAATCGAGCGACCTGATAAGTTATATAACCTTGTAAGCAAAGGGACATTAACGCAAGTGACGGCAGGTAGTTTATTAGGGAAATTCGGAAAGAAAATTAAAAAGTTTTCACTACAACTTGTGGAGCATAATTTAACGCATATGCTTGCTTCTGATGCGCATAACACAACGTCAAGAGGATTTCATTTAGCGGAAAGCTACGAATTAATTGAGAAAGAATTCGGAATGAGTGTTATGAGCGATTTGAAAGAAAATCCGTATTTATTAATTAGTGGGAAGGCGATTTATAAAGAAGACCCAGAACAAATCCGTCGTAAAAAATTGTTCGGTATTTTTTAATAAAGAACAGGTGATGTCTCCTGACCGTTATCAATGGGGGCACTCGGTCGTGCTGTGGGTAGAAAATTTATTTTCGAACCTACCTTAGACGCTTGTCGTCGGGAGTATGGCGTGAGGTTGGGTTAGATGCCCATATTTTATTTATAATAGAAACTCTACCTATGGAGTTATAACTATAACTCCATAGGTAGGGTTTTTGTTATTGTTACATATAAATAAAAAGATATGGGGGACTAAAATTGAAAAAGGTAAGAAAAGCGATTATTCCAGCTGCTGGTCTTGGGACAAGATTTTTACCAGCGACGAAAGCGATGCCAAAGGAAATGTTGCCGATCGTTGATAAGCCGACAATTCAATACATAATAGAAGAAGCGATTGAATCAGGAATTGAAGATATTATTATTGTTACTGGAAAAGGAAAGCGCGCGATTGAAGATCATTTTGATCATTCATTCGAACTAGAACAAAACCTTTTAGAAAAAGGAAAGTATGAAATGCTTGAAAAGGTACAAGCTTCTTCAAGAATTAACATCCACTACATAAGACAAAAGGAACCGAAAGGACTTGGGCATGCAGTATGGTGTGCACGTAAGTTTATTGGAAATGAACCATTTGCGGTATTACTTGGTGATGATATTGTACAAGCAGAAACACCATGTTTACGTCAATTAATGGATCAATATGAAAGTACACAGTCGTCAGTTATTGGTGTACAAACAGTACCTGAAAATGAAACACATCGTTACGGTATTATCGATCCAGTTGAACAAAACGAGCGTCGTTATCAAGTACGTCAATTTGTTGAAAAACCAGCCCAAGGAACAGCACCATCAAATTTAGCGATTATGGGTCGTTACGTATTAACACCAGAAATTTTTATGTTCCTTGAAAACCAACAAACAGGTGCAGGTGGGGAAATTCAGTTGACAGATGCGATTCAAAGTTTAAATGAAATTCAACGAGTGTTTGCTTATGACTTTGAAGGAACCCGTTATGATGTTGGAGAGAAATTTGGATTTATTAAGACAACGATTGAGATGGCACTTCAGCATGAAGAATTGAAAGAAGAATTGATGAAATATATGAATGAGCTTGTAAAGAAAGAAAATATACATGCATAAAGGTGAGGTGGGAGAGCATTGAACTTGGTAAAAGTATCAAGCGGAGAATTGGAAAAGGAAAATAATATAGAGCTTGATTTGAAAAAAGTAAATGCAAGTAAAGGATATTTAGTAGCTAAACGTTGTATTGATTTTATTGGAGCGTTATGTGGACTAATTTTATTATCTCCTGTTTTTTTGATTGTAGCAGTGTTAATTAAATATCAAGATCCGAAAGGACCTGTGTTGTTTAAACAGATTCGTATTGGAAAAAATGGAAAAGAATTTTATATGTATAAGTTTCGCTCAATGGTTGTAGACGCAGAAGAGAAATTAAAGGATTTATTAAAACATAATGAAGTATCTGGTGCGATGTTTAAAATGAAAGAGGATCCTCGAGTTACAAGAATTGGGAAATTTATTCGAAAAACAAGTATTGATGAACTACCACAATTATTAAATGTATTAAAAGGTGAAATGAGCTTAGTAGGACCACGTCCACCACTTCCCAGAGAAGTAAAGGAATATACAGCATATGATAGGCAGCGTTTACTTGTTACTCCAGGATGTGCGGGGCTTTGGCAAGTAACAGAGAGAAATAGTGTCGGATTCAAAGAAATGGTCGATCTAGATTTAGAATATATAAACAAACGAAGTGTAATCTATGATTTGAAAATTATTTTTAAAACGATTCAAATTATGATTAAGTCTAATGGTGCATCTTAGTAGTAGTAGCTAACTCGTAGAAAAGAGGTTGGAAAAATGGATAAAAAGATTTGTGTAATGGGTCTAGGATATATTGGGTTACCAACTGCTAGTTTACTAGCAACTAAAGGATTTCAAGTGCTTGGTGTCGATGTAAATGAAAACGCAGTTGAAATGATTAATAGTGGTAAAGTACATATTTATGAACCAGACTTAGATATTTTAGTTAAAGCAGCTGTACAGAGCGGGAAGTTGAAGGCCTCATTACAGCCTGAAGAAGCTGACATTTTCATTTTGGCAGTACCAACGCCATTTAAAGATGAACATAAACCAGATTTAGCATATGTAGAAGCTGCAGCAAAAACAATCGCTCCTGTTATAAAAAATGGGGATATTGTTATTCTTGAATCTACAAGCCCAATCGGTACAACGGAAAAAGTAGCGGAATGGATTTTAGAAGAGCGATTAGATTTAACAACTTCTGAGGAAATGCATAGTGAAAAAGGTAGAATTTATGTGTCGCATTGTCCAGAACGTGTATTACCAGGGCATATCTTAAAGGAACTAGTAGAAAATGATCGTATTATCGGTGGATTGGATAAAGAATCTACCAAGCGTACAGTAGAGTTTTATAAACAATTTGTAAAAGGAAAAATTCTTGATACGAATGCAAGAACAGCAGAGATGGCGAAGTTGACTGAGAACTCTTTCCGTGATGTAAATATCGCCTTTGCAAACGAACTA
Organism: Bacillus cereus group sp. N12; assembly: GCF_016483575.1. Lineage (NCBI taxonomy): Bacteria > Bacillati > Bacillota > Bacilli > Caryophanales > Bacillaceae > Bacillus > Bacillus cereus group sp. N12. The sequence goes on along the minus strand of NZ_JAEHBO010000133.1, from coordinate 1,046 downwards.
TCGTTAATATGTGATAAGTTAAATATTAATGTTTGGGAATTAATTCGTTTAGCAAATCGTCACCCTCGTGTAAATATTTTACAACCTGGTCCAGGTGTAGGTGGACATTGTATTGCTGTAGATCCTTGGTTTATTGTAGATGCTGCACCTGAAGAAGCAAAACTTATACATACTGCAAGAAATGTAAATGATTATAAACCAATGTATGTTGTTGAAAAAGTAAAAGAAAAAGCAAATCGCTTTAAAAATCCAGTGATTGCTTGTTTAGGACTAGCATTTAAAGCAAACATAGATGATTTACGTGAAAGCCCAGCCCTAGAAATTGTTAAACATTTAGCTGCATCTAGTGTAGGAGAAGTTATTGCAGTAGAGCCACATGTAAATGAATTACCAGCTTCTCTTCAAGAAAAAGGAATTTCTCTTCTTTCAACTGAAGAAGCTGTAGTTAAATCAGATATTATTTTAGTATTAGTTGATCATGAAGTTTTTAGTTCAATTGACTTTGATCAATTGAAAGAGAAAGTAGTTATTGATACAAAGGGATGTATCAAATAATATTTATTTAATAAAATATAAAACATTTAATTGCAGAGTGCTTTTCATTCTAGATAAAGCACTCTGTTATTTTTATTTTTAGATGGTATGGCGGTATAAATCTAAAAAAAATTTATGTAAATTATTAAAGAAAGAGTTGAAAAGATAGTGAGATTATTAGTACTTACTAATATGTATCCAAAAGAAACCGAATTATATAGAAATGCTTTTATACATCGTCGAGTTGTACAATATATACATAGAGATTGTGATGTTCGGGTCTTTGTGATGGATAAAAATAAAGATAAACATGGAACATATAGTTTTGATGGTATTAATGTAGTTGAAGGAAATAGAAATTGTCTTTTGGATTGTATAAGGGACTATAAACCAGATAAAATTTTGATTCATTTTATTGATAAGGATATGATGAGTACGTTAAAAGATTTAGAATTTTCTTATCCTTCTATTGTATGGGTTCATGGAGTAGAGGCATTGGGATGGTACAGAAG
>NZ_JAEHBO010000132.1:0-8281 GCF_016483575.1 Bacillus cereus group sp. N12 | reverse complement strand
TTCTAGCTTCGTCGGCAGCGTCAGATGTGTATAAGAGACAGATTTTATGTAGAATAGATAGGATGGGAGGGAATGAAATGAATTATGGTTTAAAGTTTAAGATTCTTGAATTACAATGTTTTATTCAAAAGACTTATTCTGATATTAAAACAGCATGTGATATTGCTATTTATCAAGAAAACACTTCTAAATATTTAATTTCATTAGGGTTTTTAAATAAATCATATATGACTTATATAGAAGCAAAAAGATTTTATCGTGAAAATGACGAGCTTGTAAGTGTAGAATTTGATAATTTCTTTGATGCGTATGATAAATTAGAGCACGAATTAAAACAAGTTATTTCAAGAGAAGATAAAAATCCTTCATTGCTACATAGCAAATTTGATCAGTTTCAACAGAAAATTGAAAATATAAATGACCTAATAAAAGTTTTGGAAAATGCTCGTTAATAAATTATTTTTCTTTGTTACATAGAAATTATACATTATAAACATTTTTGGGATAATATGTATTGCGAATCTATTGTAAGAAGGTGACTTTTGTTGATTACAGAAGTCACCTTTTTATAATATGCTTTATATCTGTAATTAATATATTGTGTTACACAATTCACTTTTATATGACTTCATTTATTGATGAAAATTAAAATAGAAAGATCTGAAAATAGAAACCTACTAGGGCTTATTTGCTATGATAACCTTAGAAAACTCAAACTGGATCTTTAAAAAAAAGAGAATTTACACGTGAAATTTAATTTATCGAACCTTATATATATCTATAAAAAAGTTCATTAAAAGCAGTGATTTTCTCTAGAATAACTATATTTAAATAATGAATTAACGTCATTAAATTATGCGATTTTGTTTAATTTTATATGCTTTTTATTTTCTTTTTTTGATACGAATGAATAGTATAATTTTTAACAGTTTTATATTTTAGGAAATTATAAGAGGTAAATATCATGAAAAATAAAAAAGAAATAGCTATAGTTGCATTAACAACAGGATTGGCTTTAACAGCTGTAGCGCCATACGGAATAGGTCATGCAGAGGAAACAGATCAACTACAAGTTCAAATGAAGGAGGAATCGTTCCGCTCAGGTGAACTTACTCAACCGTCACAAAAGACACCAGAAAATGTAGTAAAGGATGCACTTAAGGAGAAAACAGAACAAGCGCTTTCTCCAAAGCAAGTCAATGGAGAAACAGGAGTAGATTATAAAGTCTTTCAAAAACGTGGTTCGTATGATGGGACTACACTCGTACGTATGCAGCAAACATACGAAGGAAAAGAAGTATATGGCCATCAATTAACTGCACACGTAGATAATAAGGGTGTTATTAAAAGTGTTTCAGGCGATAGCGCGCAAAATTTAAAACAAGAAGATTTGAAAAAGCCTATTAAGCTATCAAAAGAAGAAGCCAAACAATATATTTATACGAAGTACGGGAGCGATATCAAGTTCATTTCTGAACCAGAAGTTAAGGAAGTTATTTTTGTGGATGAAAATAATGGACAAGCTTCAAATGCATATCAAGTTACATTTGCTGCTGCAACACCAAGCTATGTATCTGGAACTTATTTAGTGAATGCCGATAATGGTGAAATGTTGAAAAATATGGTACAAGAATCAGGTTTAAAAGTAAGTGAAGAGCATGTTGAACCTTTAAAGGAAAGTAGAAAAAACAATTTCGTATCACTAACTGGAACAGGAAAAGATGATTTAGGTATAACTCGCACTTTTGGTATTTCTGAACAAAGTAATGGGAAATATGCTCTTGCTGATTACACAAGAGGGCAAGGAATTGAGACATATGATGTAAATTATAGAGATATTACAAATGAAGAAAAATATTATCCTGGTATATTAGTAACTAGCACTTCACCAACATTTACTGATCCAAAGGCGGTAAGTGCTCATTTTTTAGCAACAAAGGTATATGATTTTTATAAAGATAAATACAAGCGTAATAGTTTTGATAATAAGGGAAAAAAAGTAGTATCAGTTGTACATGCATGGGATTCTGGAGGAACAAATAACCCTAAAAATTGGGAGAATGCATTTAGTGCTAATATTAATAATATTAGTATGCTTATATATGGTGACCCCATGGTGAAAGCGTTCGATATAGTGGGCCATGAATTTACACATGCGGTTACCTCTAGCGAATCTAACCTTGAATTTTTCGGAGAATCTGGTGCAATTAACGAAGCGTTATCTGATATTATGGGAACGGCTATTGAGAAATACATAAATAACGGGGAATTTAACTGGACAACAGGAGAACAAACTGGATCGGTTTTCCGTAATATGAAAAATCCATCTTCAATCAATTATTCAAATGGAGTACCATATCCAGATGATTATAGTAAATATAATGATTTAAATGGAGAGGATAATGGAGGCATTCATTTCAACTCAAGTATTATTAATAAAGTTGCGTATTTAATTGCTCAAGGTGGTACTCATAATGGTGTAACTGTAAATGGTATTGGTGAAGATAAAATGTTTGATATTTTCTACTATGCAAATACTGATGAATTGAACATGACTTCTAATTTCTCAGAATTGAGATTAGCGTGCCTTAAAGTTGCAACAAACAAATATGGAGCGAACTCAATTGAGGTTCAAGCGGTCCAAAAAGCTTTTGATGCAGCAAAAATTAAGGGAGCAGTGAAAGAAAACGAAAAAACTGCCGAAAACCAAGTCCCAGAGTTAACTGTACCGTCTACAATTACACTACGTGTAGGTGATACGTTTGACCCGATGAGAAATGTAACAGCTGCTGATAAAGAAGATGGTGATTTAACAAATAGAGTACAGCATAAAGGCGATGTAGATACATCTAAACCAGGTAAATACATTGTGAACTACTTGGTTGTCGATTCCCAAGGGGGGAATGCAACGGATACGCAGACTGTAATTGTAGAGAAAAATGAAGAAATATTAGATATAGAGCCTAAATTAACAGCGCCTATTGGAGTGACTATTAATGTAGGAGATTCATTTGTTCCGATGACAGAAGTATTAGCTATTGATAAAGAAGATGGCGATCTTACTTCTAAAGTAAAAGTTGATGGTAAAGTAGATACATCTAAAGCTGGTACTTACGCATTAACATACACAGTTACAGACTCTAAAGGTCATGAAGTAACTGCGAAACAAACTGTAACGGTTAAAGTTAGAGAAGAAGTTAAAAATGACAACCCAATACTAAAAGTACCTGCTACAACTACAATTAATGAGAATGATCAATTTGACCCAATGGTAGGAGTATCAGCTACTAATAAAAAGAACGATGACCTTACTTCTAAAGTAAAAGTTGATGGTAAAGTAGATACATCTAAAGCTGATACTTATGAAATAATATATAGTGTCAAAGATTCCGTAGGTAATGAGGTAAAGGCAATACAAAAAGTACTAGTGAAAGATAAAGAGACTAGCAAAGCTAATGGTCTTGCTAGTAATAGTAATATATCAAACAATAGTAATTATGATAAAAAAGAATATACATATAAAGAGCTTCCAAAAACGGGTGCAAGTACAACTAACAGTGCAATAATGGGCATGTTGATGGTTATTGCAGCAACAGTACTCACTTTGGTTCGTAAATGTAGAAAGATACAAAAATAATGGCAGGCATAGGCATCATTCGTTTGAAGAAAAGAATTCATAATCCAGAAAAAATAAAGTGAAAAATAAGTAAAACAAAAAAGGCAGTTTGTCTTAAGTGTAAATTATATTATCGGTACCGAAGAGCGAATGTCACTAACTGAAAAATAGTTTGGCTTTTTTTTACACACAATAATGTTTAGATGAAGTTTTTACTTACTAAGATGTTAGTAGTTAAGTGGTACATTTGGCTTCCATAAAACTTTGCACTTGGATGTGATTCTGTCTACAGAAATATATTACGTAAAAAACACGTTACTATTCTCATTAAAAATAGTAACGTGTTTTTGTTGTTTAAAAATAGCCTGAATCGTAAAGTTCATGAATGTTAGAGTAGTTTTAAATAGCCATTCATTAATTACTGAAAACACTTTGTATTCTCCTGATTTACCACTTACTGAGCTATACGGGAAAGTGATTTTGTTTTTTCCTAATGCGAAAAAAATTACAACAGAGGGGTATGGTGTTGTTGGAAGTGTATTACACATTAAATTAATATTTAGTTGCCATATAGATTTCTTTTATGCATAAATTCGTGTAAAATAAGAACATACATTCTGCGCGAGAGTGAGGGGAATAAATATGTTAGCTGAGATAGAGAAACAATCTAATGGGTATATTGTAAAATTTCAACGCCAATTTCCTTATACGATAGAGGAAGTTTGGTCTGTGTTAACTGAAAACAGTAAGCTTAAAAAATGGATGTCTAATTTGCAGATTGAAAACCTTCAAACAGGTGGAATGATAAAGTTCGATATGATGGACGGTTCATTTTTAAATATTGATATTTTAGAGTGTCAACTAAATGCAGTACTTGAATTCAAATGGGATAAAGATCGTGTTCGATTTGAAATACATAAAGCAGGAAATGGATCCCTATTACTTCTTAAAGAATTCATTCATGAATTAACAGATCATACACCGAAAGATATTGCTGGTTGGCATATTTGTTTAGAACTTTTTTCTTCCGTGTTAGAAGGAAAAGAGAAAGAATTTCCAAAAGATGAGTGGCAACAATGGTTTGAAAAATACAAGGTCAAGATTCATGAACTGAAAGGATAATTACATAATAGGTAATATTCATTATGTAATTATTATATTATAAAAATGATTTTTTAAGAAGATAAGAATAGAGGTTAATATGAAAGTAAATCAATTAATTGCAAACAACATAAATAAATTAGATGCTATCATTCCGTTTAATAAATCAGTTGGTATTGCTGGTTTATCTGGATCTGGAAAAACAACTCTTTGTCAAACAATTGGTGAAGAATCAAAGAAGCGTCTAGTTTCCTTATTGCCAAAGGCTGAATATCAATATTTATTTCCTAATATAATGGAGACTAATTTTAGTGCTATTAAGATGGAAGAAATGCCTTTAGTCCTTTTTCTAGGGAAATCATCGATTTCTTCCAATCCGCGCTCGACAATTGGTACTCATACAGGTGTTTTTAAAGAGATTCGTGAAAAACTTGCTGAAGAATTTAATCTATCTCCTGAGGTTTTTTCATTTAATAATCAGTTAGGTTGGTGTGCTGCTTGTAAAGGGCGTGGTACTACTAAAAATATTGAGTGTAAAAAATGTAAAGGAAAACGTTATAGTGAAGAAGTTGAACAACATACTATTGAATTATTTGCTACACCACATACAATTTCGGATATTAACGATTTAAGTGTTGAATCTATTCTTTCATTAGCAGAAGAATTAAATATTAGTGAAGCAAAACAACACATTTTACAAAATATTATTAATATGAACATTGGCTATTTAACATTAAATCGAATTATGGGTACGTTGTCAGGTGGAGAATTAACACGACTTTACTTAGCTGAATTCATGGCAGTAAGTGAAAATGCAGTAATTATTATTGATGAGATTTCTGTGGGGCTTGATCACGTAACATTATTACAAATATTAGAAGAAATCAAAAAATTAGGGTGCAATAATCAAATTTGGCTCATTGATCATTCAGATACAGTACTGGATACAACTGATGAGCAATTATTCTTTGGACCTGGTAGTGGAAAATATGGCGGGAAAATTGTGAAAGAATCACCAAGGCCAAAGCCATTACTATCAGAACGAAATAACGAAGTGCCAACAGAATATTATACATTCCATGAATTATATTGTCGAAATATCCAAATGACTAAGTTTCAGATTCCTAAAAATAGACTTGTAACTGTTACTGGGGAATCAGGATGTGGAAAATCTACACTTGTTAATGAATGTATCGCTAAAGATTTTCAAAAGCGATATCCAAAAGACAAACTTGTTATGGTAGGACAAGATCGCAATCAGTCAATTACAAGTCGATCAACCGTTGCTACTTTCCTTGATATTAAAAAGAAACTGACAAAGTATAGTGAAGAAATTGAGGATATTTTTGAACGTTCAATTGAGGATATTATTGATGACCTTCCAAATGAAGATATCGCATATAAGCGCTTGAGTTTACTAATCAAATTAGGACTCGGCTATTTAACATTAGAAAGAAAAACACAAACATTATCAACAGGTGAGTTTCAATGTGTTCATTTAGTGTCGGAGTTATTTGCCAACACAAGAAACCCACATACTTTATTTATTTTTGATGAGCCTTCAAAAGGTTTATCACAAAATATTTTAAATCAATTTATAGATAGTGTCAGAGGGATTTTACAAGATGAATCAGTCTCAATCATAATGATTGAACATAATAGTTACATGCTAGAAAGTTCGGATTATATTGTTGATTTTGGGAAAAGACAGCTTGAATCTGTAGAACATCTTGATGTTATTAGTCATAATGATTATTATCGTCAAAAGAGTAGTGTGAAAAAGGCTGCGCAAATACATATTTCTTCAACGCTAAAGCGTAAAGAAGGAATTCACTATGTAAAAGAAAATCATATTAACTATTTTAAAAATGCTGAAAACCTTTATAAGGGTGGTATTTTAAAAAATTTATCATCAATGGCCCGATTAATTTATGGCGAATATGAATCTGATACAATTGCACCAATAATTGCTATTGATCTTGAAAGACATTTGTATAGTCAATATAGTTTCTTATATGAGATTGGTGGATTAATTAATCAAATTTTAGCTGCCCATCCAACCAATAAAGATACGAGAAGTTTTGATTTTTATTCACAGGATAATCACTGTCCGTCTTGTTCAGGGCGCCTTAAGATTGAAATCTTTAATAAAGACATTACAATACAAGATAAAAATGTTCCATTTTGGGATGGTTTATTCGATCTGGAAATCATGAAAGTATTGAAATTTTATCAATATGAAAAAATAGAATTTTTATTTGAAGAAATTAAAAATGAACTCGGTCATGATTTATCAAAGAGCTATAATGATATGTCAGAAGAAGAAAAACAGACATTTTGGTACGGGTATTTTGAAAAATCATTTTATGATAAGAAAGGTAAGACACGTAGAACATGGGTAGGATTTAATACGATTATTGGTGGATATATTGTTATTTCTAAAGCTGCTATTAAAGAACAAATTAAGGAATCTAAAGAAATCATGACATGTCCAATTTGTGAGGGGACGGTTTTAAATCATCATAAACCACTTAGGTTTGGAAATGCAGATATTCGTGAAATAATTAATCAGCCTATAGATGAAGTGTTGAACACAGTTGGTGATTTACCGGCACTCGTTAAATTGAAGTTTATAATAGGTGGAGATATGAGATTGACGGAAGATGTTTCTTTATTGCCAAGAAAAGTACAAGTTGCACTGAAAATGTTTGAATTAGAACAAGCAAATTTTTCAAATTATGAAATAGTGTTACAAAATATTTTACCATTCTGGGACGAAATTAAAGGGAATATAGAATCCATTAGCGTCAATAATCAAGTAACTATTTGTGATTTTTCTAATGTTTATGAAACAAGAGAAACCATTATAAATCAGTATTTCACAAATGGAAAATATAAAAAACTAACATATGTATACGAAGCATTTGGTTACAAAAAATTAGTTACACAAATTAATAAAATTAAAAAAAGCAACCCATGTCCATTCTGTAACGGAAAGAAAGTTATAACTGAAGATAACCTACATGATGGCGTGTTTAAATTAACAATTCCATGTGTCACTTGTAATGCAAGTGGTATTAATGATGAAGGGCTTAAAGAAATTGTTGATGGCATAGATGTGCAAACATGGTTAACTGGAACAGTTAGTGATGTTGTGGATGAAAGTTTATTAACGGAGGCTGTTGCACAAATACCGATTTTTAATCGTATTCGTGAGTTGGATAAACGAGATATGATGGCTGTTTATGAATGTTTGGAGATTAATAAGTAAAATTTTATTAGTTTATGTGTTATTAAAACCACTAACTCAATTAATATTTAGCGTGTATTCTTAATGGTAAATGTAATAGCACAGTATGTTTATTACGACATAACGAAAGAAGATCCAACTTCTTAATGTCAAAATTAAGAAGTTGGATTTTTTAGTATTTTTATGTCCCACATACAATATTTCTCACTATGGAAAGAAGTATAAGTGAAGGGAGAATGAAAACTAAAAGGGATAAAAGGTTGATATATTATGTCTGTCTCTTATACACATCTGACGCTGCCGACGAAGCTAGA
>NZ_JAEHBO010000131.1:0-8404 GCF_016483575.1 Bacillus cereus group sp. N12 | reverse complement strand
TCATATTCCCGTATGCATCTCGTTAACCGATGAAAGGTATACTTTTCATCGGTTTTTCTTTTGAATCTTACAAACTTCTCTCTTCAAATGCAACTTAAGCGTAAATTAATTTTTTTGTAAATATGGAACAATGTCATTACTTACACTGTCTATTAAGCGTTGAAACATTTTTTATTTAATAAATTAAGAAAGGAATCATCATTTTTAACTAAGGGAGAAGATTGAATTGAAAAAATTATTGATGCTGTTTTTCATTTGTTTCGCGGTTATGTTAGTAGGGTGTAATAAAAACGAACCGCCCAAACAAGCATTTGAAGAATATGTTAATTTATGGAATGATAAAAAGTTTGCAAATATGTATGATCATTTATCAGATCATGCCAAAAAAACGATTTCTAAAAAAGAATTCACAGAAAAATATCAAAAAATCTATGAGGGGATTGGAGCTAAGAATTTAAAAGTTAAAACGAAAGGAGAGAATACGAAAGATAAAGAACGTTTTCTTTTTGAAGTTAAAATGGATACGGATGGAGGAACAGTTTCATTCATCCATGAAGTAAAACTTGTGAAAGAAAAGGAATCTTGGAAAATAGATTGGACGCCAGACTTCATTTTCCCAGGTATGAAAAAAGATTACAAAGTACGTATGCAAATAGAACAAGGAAAACGAGGAGAAATATACGATCGAAATGGAAAAGGGCTTGCAACGAACGGTAAAGCGTCTGAGGTTGGAATTATTCCAGAGAAACTAGGTGAAACAGCAGCGCAAACGAAAGAAATAGTAGCACAATTACTTGATATGTCTACAGAAGAGGTTGAACAAAAGCTCACAGCGAAATGGATAAAACCAGACTCCTTTGTACCAATTGGCATTTTAAAAGAGGGAACCAGACAGAATGATTATATTGAATTAGAAGGAGTTTCATCTCGCCCAATAAATATTCGTACGTATCCATTAGGAGAAGCAGCGGCACACTTAACAGGATATATAGGAAAGGTGAACGCAGAGGAGTTAAAATCGCTTCAAAAAAAAGGATATCAAGCAGATGATTTAGTGGGTAAGACAGGTTTAGAAAAAGTATTAGAGAATACATTGCGTGGTGAAAAGGGTGGGCGCGTATTTATGGAAGATGAAAACGGGAAAGAGATTAAAAACGTAGCAAAAAAAGAAGCAAAAGAAGGGGAAAATGTTACGTTAACAATTGATGCTGCAATTCAAGAAAAAATCTTTAATGAGATGAAAAATGAAGCAGGATCTAGTGCAGCGGTCAATCCTAAAACGGGTGAAACAATCGCACTTGTAAGTAGCCCTGCTTATAATCCAAATATAATAGTTAGAGGAGCGTCAAAAGCCCAAAGAGAAGCATGGAATAACGACTCTAAACTGCCAATGATGAATCGCTTCACAAAAGCATTTGTACCAGGTTCTGTATTTAAAACGATTACAGGTGCAATTGGTTTGGAAACGAAAACATTAAATCCTAAAGAAGAATTTAAAATTCAAGGATTGAAGTGGACAAAAGATTCATCGTGGGGAAATTATTATGTAACACGTGTGAAGGAAGCTAGTCCAATTGATTTTGAAAAGGCAATGAAGTACTCTGATAATATTTATTTTGCTCAACAAGCTTTGAAAATGGGGAAAGAACAGTATGTAAATGAATTTAAGAAGTACGGATTTCATGAAAAATTACCAATCGAATACGAATTTCCTATTTCAACAATTGCAAAAGATGGGATAAAAAATGATATTCAACTAGCAGACACGGGATATGGACAAGGACAAGTATTAATGACGCCACTTCATTTAGCATTAACATATGCACCGATTGTGAATGAAGGGAATATTCCGTTGCCTCATCTGTTAAAAGAAGCAAAAGTAGCGGGGAATTGGAAAGAAAACGTGGTCTCTAAAAAGAATCAAGAGATAGTAAAGAGTGCATTAATAAAAGTTATTAATGACCCTGACGGCGCTGGGAGAATTGCTAAGGTTGATGGTGTAACTCTTGCTGGTAAAACCGGTACAGCAGAACTGAAGGAGTCGAAAGAAGCAGACGGAAAAGAACTTGGATGGTTTGCAGCGTTTGATGCAAATGCGCCAGACATGATTGTTACCATGATGATTGAAGATGTAAAAGGAAGAGGGGGCAGTAATGTTCCAGGTGAAAAAGTAAAACATGTTTTTCAGAAATAACACTAGATTATAAGGTGAAATCTTTTACTATATATATTATATGTATGCTTAACTCAATAGTATAAATTGGGCAAAACAAAGAACAATTAAGTTTTAAAAAAAGCATTCTCCCTACTTGAGAATGCTTTTTCTATGTTATTGTGGTTCTAAAAAGTTGATATCTTATCATTTTCATTATTTAAATCAAATTCTATTGTTTCAAAAGTGATTTTTGAAATAGTATTTGCAAGTACGGGCTGAATATAGAGTCTGTCATCGAAGAGAATGTAAAGGTGATTATGTAATAAAATGTATTGCATACCTTTACATTTTTCAGGAGAATTCTTCTATCAAAAAAAGATAAACAATGGAACAAATGAAACTTGTATCATGTCTATATATTGAAACCATATTAAAAGTGAGGGCAGTTTTATGTTTATTCAAATAAGTTTGAGGTGTGGAAATGGAACAGAAGTTTATTGAAAAATGTAATCATGATGAGCTTGACTATGTTATTAAAGACTATTGGCAAGATGTATGGAATTATTCATTTATTATTACGAAAGATCCACACTTATCAGATGACATCACACAAGATGTCTTTATAAAGGTTTTTAAACATTGGCATTCGTTTCGAAAGGAGTCATCTATTAAAACGTGGATATTAAAAATTACAAGAAATACAGCGATAAACTATTTGAAATCCTCTTATTTTAAAAGGATATCCTTAGTGGGATTTTTTAGTGACGACAAGCAGTCTTCCTCGGCAGAACAAGAGTTTTTTAAGCAAGAGGAACTAAATGAACTGTGGGATGTTGTATTAAAATTACCTAAAAAACACCGTGAAATACTAATACTGGACGCGAAATATGAATTATCTTATGAAGAAATGGCTGAAACATTAGGTGTATCAATTGGAACAGTCAAATCTAGATTAAGCCGAGCGAGAAGCAAAGTTTCAAAACTAATAGGGGAGGGTAGTAGTGATGAACAGTAAAAAAAATCCTGACTGGTATAGTAAATTGAAAAAAGGCCCAATGGAGCATCGGAAAGATGAAGAAGAATTTATTTATAAAATAAAGCAATCGGTATATCAAAATAGTGAAGTAGATTCTGTAAAAAATAAGAGACCATTTCGTAAAAAAGCATTGTCTGTTGCAGTTGTTTTGGTTTGTACTATGTTATTTTTTATTGTTCAACAACCTTGGCTTGATGACAATAAATCACCGGTACAAAGTAGTACTCAAATTAAGCCGAAAACAAAAGATGAGTCTGCTCAAGATCCATCATTAAAACAATTTATGAATGATTTATATCAAAGCACAAATTCAAAAAATGAAAATGATTTGTATAGAGCATTAAATGATGAAGTTCTATTTAAAGGGAAGAGTTATAAGAAGGATGAATTGAAGTTTGATGAAGACATTTTTCATGAGTTGCAAGTCGCTCTTACAATGGGGGGAGAATTTGCAAATGATACAAAAAAACTATACAAAGTACCAAGTGGTTTGACAGAAAGTAACCAACCAAAGCAAACGCATTTTATATATGCAACGGTTACTGGAAATAAAACAAAAATTTTAGCTGAACCAAAACGAGAATCACAGGTTGTATATGAAGTATCTAATGAAATGGTAAAAGCTTGGATTCCAGAAAAAGTGCAAAATGATGGATATATAAAAATATCGACAATTAACGGTAACACTGGATATGTACAAAAAGAGTATGTTTTAACTGATATTAAGTATTCATTCATGTTCGAAAAAAATGATAATGGTGAATGGAAAATAATAAATATAGATTCTATATGGTAAAAAAGGAAGGTTCACTTTAATGAACCTTCCTCTTTATTATTATTTTCTTTTTGAAGTGTATGCCAAGACTCTAAAATTTCTGATGTAACGAGAGCAGCAATGTTTTTTTCTGAATTACTACCAGGAATAACGACAGAAATGGCGATTTGTGGATCCTCGGTAGGAGCATATGCAATGAAAAGAGAATGATTTATCATTCTTTCTTGCTCGTTGGGAGAGCCTGTTATACCTGTTTTACCTGCGACATGAAAGGGCAAGTTTTTAATCTCCTCTATATTTTGACTCATTCCACCTTGCACGACACTCCAAAATTTCATAGGATAACGATTTGAACTTTCTAAAATTGGTTTAAACTTTTTTGTTTCCTTACCGTCAGGACTCATAACAGCACTTACGATTTGAGGTTTATATTTATCACCTTTACTTGCCAAAGTTGCTGCATATTGAGCGAGTTGAAGAGGGGTATGCACTTCATTTCCTCCCCAAGAGGCATTTAATAAAGCGGAGATTCCATTTTCAAACTTATTAGATGGATGGAATTCATATTGTCCGTCTTCTTCAAAGGGTAAATCAATCCCGGTTTTAGAACGTAGGCCGAATTGCATTAAATAATCTGTCCATATATGTGCCACTTTTTCTATATTCCCATTATTTTTGTTGAATAAGGGCAGAGCTACTTTTGCAGTCATAAATGTATTAGATGAATTAATGATAGCCTGCCTCGGTGTAATCTCACCTGTTGGCGTTCCAGGTGCATTCGTAATGTTATTTTGATTATCATACTGAAAAGTGCCCTTATCTAAATAAGTATCTTCAGGTTGAAAAAGCTTTTCATTTAATCCAATTAAAATAGTAAGTGGCTTTATAGTAGAGGCCATATTTACATAAGATTCGCCATAATTTAATTTTTGAATTGCTTTATTTTGCGAAAGTGATTTAATGTTTTCATTTTTAGATGATACATGTGTATGTAATGTATTTGGATTAAAAACTGCCGAGTTGGCCATAGTTAAAATTGCGCCAGTTTTTATATCAGTTACTACGACATAACCAGCTTTAGCATCATGTATTTTCTTAATTTGAGATCGTAATGCTTCCTCTGTTTTTTGCTGCAATTTCGAGTCTAAAGCTAGCCGGACATCTTTTCCTCTTTGTACTTTTTGAATGTTCCATGAGAACTTTTTATTATTCATTTTAAAAATCAGAGTTTTTCCGGGTTTTCCTTTTAAATCATTTTCATATTGAAGCTCAACCCCACTTTTTCCCACAGGTCCATACTTAGAATTAAGGTCATTTTCTACATATCCAATTAGCTGTGAACCAATTTCGTGTTTTGGATAATATCGAATCCATTCATCTTTAATTATTACATTATTGGGTTTGTTCTTGTTTATGAATGTAAGTTCACTCTCATTTATGTCAGAGTATAACGGTATATCATTCATAGTCTGCTTTTTACAAGATTGTTGTAATTGTGATTTTATGTCCTCTGCAGAAATGTCATGTTGAAACTCGTTTGAAAATTGATTGAAAAAAGCTAATGTGTTTGATGTATCTTGATTCGATAGCTTTTCATCATTAGAAGTGCAATATATAGAATTAACTTTCTTATTTGTAGCTAGTATTACACCATTTTGATCGAAAATTTTTCCTCTTTCAGCTGAAGAAGTTGCGATAGTAATTGAAATGAAGTTGATTTTTACTAAAAGTAGTAAAATCAAACCTACAATAGAAAGAACCGCAAAAAATCTCCATCTTTTTATATGTAACATATAACCCTCCCTTATGTAGCCTATTTCATCTTATAGTTAATTATTTTTTTTGTAAATGTGGAACAACTTTATTACTTAGGTTGTCTATTAAGTATTACAGCATGAGGAAAGGAATAACCAGCATGAAAAGTTACTAGCAAGTCTATGTGTAAGCTTAATATGAGTCATTATACAGTTTAGCATTTCTAATGCAAGCAACAAAAAAATAGAGAGAAAGACAGGAAAGGAGATGTATCAGTTACGCGGCTAAACGAAAAGAAATTGACGCTTACAAGGATGTAGAAAAAAGATAAGACACTATTTATAACTGAATGGTGGTTTCTAATATATAGGGAACGTATTTATTTACTAAGTATTAGTGAGGAGTTCCGGAAGAATTATATGGAGGATTTATGAAAAAACAAAAAGAAAAGAAGCAGCAGACATATATATCTATTCGATTAAATATAATGTTCCTTTGCATATTTCTACTGTTTTCAGCTATTATTATGCAGCTAGGAAAAGTACAAATCGTTGAAGGAGAGGCTTATAAGAACCAAGTGGAAAGCAGTCAAAATGAAATAACTAGTATAGCAGTTCCACGTGGACAAATTCTAGATCGAGAAGGAAAAGCAGTCGTTAATAATAAATCTCTTCGCACAATTACGTATACAAGGGTGAAGGGGATTACGAGTGAAGATATTTTAAAAACAGCAATAGACTTGGCGAAAGTACTTGAAATGCCCGAACAAGATATAAATAAGTTAACCGATATCGATAAAAAAGATTTCTGGATGCAGTTGAATAAGAAACGTGCAGAGACAAAGATAACTAAAAAAGATATAGAAAAGTTTAAAGAAAAGGGAATTGAGGGAAAAGAGTTAGATAAAAAAATTGATGACTTAAGACGAAGTCGCGTTACAGAAGTAGAATTGGCAGAATTAACAGCACAAGATTTAAAGGTGTTAGCTATTAAAAGTAAAATGAGTGCAGGTTATCAACTGACACCACAAATTATCAAAAAAGACGTAACAGATGAAGAGTATGCGCGGATAAGTGAAAAGCTTGAGGAGTTTCCGGGAGTAGATGCAACGGTTGATTGGGAACGTAATTATGTAAATGGTAATTTATTTCGTTCCGTGTTAGGTAATATTACAAGCAGTGAAGAAGGATTACCGAAAGAAAACTTAGATTCTTATTTGGTACGTGGATATAACCGTAATGATCGTGTAGGAAAAAGTTATATTGAACAACGATATGAAGATGCATTACACGGTACAAAAGAAGAAGTGAAAAACATAACTGATAAATCCGGAAATATTGTTAGCACAGAAATAATCTCTAAAGGAAAAAGTGGTAATAGTTTAACATTGACGATTGATATGGAATTACAAAAAAAAGTGGAAGAAAGTATAGAGAAAAACTTGAGAGCTTTTAAGAGTTCAGAGCCACTGTTGGACCGAGCTTTTGTCGTCATGACGAATCCAAATAATGGACAGATTTTATCTATGGCAGGCAAAAAGATTGTAGAAAAAGAAGGGAAAATAGAGATTGAGGATTTGGCTTTAGGTAACATGACAACTTCGTATGAGCTAGGGTCAGCTGTAAAAGGTGCTACTTTATTAACTGGATATGAGACAGGGGCAATACATCCAGGAGATCAATTTTATGACGCGCCTATGAAATTTAAAGGTACACAAGCTAAGAAATCATGGAATGTATCTGGATTTGGTAATATTAATGATTTAAGAGCTTTACAAGTATCTTCGAATGTATACATGTTCCAAACGGCCTTACAAATCGCAGGGGTTAATTACGTACCAAATGGTACGTTGGATATTAAACAAGAAGCATTTGATACGATGCGCTATTATTTTAAACAATTTGGTTTAGGTGTCCCAACAGGTATTGATTTACCGAATGAAATAACCGGACAAACGAGAACGGTAGATAGTCAACCTGGGTTTTTACTAGATTTTTCTATCGGTCAGTATGATACGTATACGCCATTGCAATTGGCACAATATATTTCAACGATTGCGAATGGCGGTTATAGAATGCAACCTCAAATTGTACAAGAAATACGAGAACAATCAATAAAAGAAGAAGAGGTTGGCAAAGTTATACGCTCTATAGAGCCTGTCGTATTAAATCGAGTTGATATGAAGACAGAACATATTGATCGGATAAAAGAGGGGTTTAGATGGGTATTCCAAGAAGGTGATGGAACTGGCGTGAAACATTTCAAAAATGCTCCATATAAACCAGCAGGAAAGACGGGGACAGCTCAAACTGTATATGGTGGAGATGATCCAATTGGTAGAAATGCAAAAGGAGAACGTATGGAATGTTACAACTTAACGTTAGTTGGATATGCTCCATTTGATAATCCAGAAGTAGCATTTTCTATAGTAGTTCCATGGCTTCATGATGATAAAAGCGGAATTAATTCTATAATTGGAAAGGAAGTTTTAGATGTATACTTTGATTTAAAAAAGCAACGTATACATGGTGAAGCTACTAATACAGATAGTTCGAATCAAAATTAGTAAAATGTGTGTACTTTTCTCAGGGAAAGAGACCCTGTGTATTGGTCTTATCCCTGTCAAGTAGACAGTATTAAAAAGACTAAGCAGCCATCGAGATTCGATATTCTATCGGAGCTC
>NZ_JAEHBO010000130.1:0-8570 GCF_016483575.1 Bacillus cereus group sp. N12 | reverse complement strand
GGTGTATATGTATCAACGAAGTCTGCTTGTTCTTCAAAAGCCAATGAAGTGAGCAGAGTGTTAGTGTCAATGGGAGTACCGCATGCAGCTGCTGCAAGCGCTATTCGTATTAGTCTAGCACCAGACAACACGATGGAAGAAGTAAAACAATTTGAAGGTATTGTAAAAGAGACAATGCCAAAATTATATGAAGTGATGAGGTAAAGAAATATGATGACATATGAATATATTTTAGTACGTTACGGAGAAATGACGACAAAAGGTAAGAACCGTTCTAAATTTGTAAGCACATTAAAAGATAACGTTAAGTTCAAACTGAAAAAATTCCCAAACATTAAAATCGATGCAACACATGACCGTATGTACATTCAGTTAAATGGCGAAGACCATGAAGCGATTGCTGAAAGATTGAAAGATGTATTTGGTATTCATAAGTTTAATTTAGCGATGAAAGTACCATCAGAATTAGAAGATATTAAAAAAGGTGCATTAGCAGCTTTCTTACAAGTAAAAGATGATGTGAAAACATTTAAAATTACAGTGCACCGTTCTGATAAACGTTTCCCAATGAAGACGATGGAGTTACTTCCAGAAATTGGCGGGCACATTTTAGAAAATACAGAGGATATCACAGTAGACGTCCATAATCCAGATGTGAATGTACGTGTAGAAATTCGCAGTGGTTACAGCTATATTATGTGTGGTGAGCACATGGGAGCTGGCGGTTTACCAGTTGGCGTTGGCGGAAAAGTAATGGTACTTCTTTCTGGTGGTATTGATAGCCCAGTAGCAGCGTACTTAACGATGAAACGCGGCGTATCTGTGGAGGCAGTTCACTTCCATAGTCCACCTTTCACAAGTGAGCGTGCGAAACAAAAAGTAATCGATTTAGCACAAGAGTTAACGAAATACTGTAAACGTGTAACACTTCACCTTGTTCCATTTACTGAAGTGCAAAAAACGATTAATAAAGAAATTCCATCTAGTTATTCTATGACAGTAATGCGTCGTATGATGATGCGTATTACAGAGCAGATTGCAGAGGAGCGTAATGCACTTGCAATTACGACTGGTGAAAGTCTTGGACAAGTAGCGAGCCAAACGTTAGATAGTATGCATACGATTAATGAAGTGACAAACTATCCTGTTATTCGTCCGCTTATTACGATGGATAAATTAGAAATTATTAAAATCGCTGAAGAAATCGGCACATATGATATCTCAATTCGTCCATACGAAGATTGCTGTACAGTATTCACACCAGCAAGCCCAGCGACGAAGCCGAAGCGTGAAAAAGCGAATCGTTTTGAAGCGAAATATGATTTCACACCATTAATCGAAGAAGCTGTAGCAAACAAAGAAACAATGGTATTACAAACGGTAGAAGTAGTAGCGGAAGAAGAAAAATTCGAAGAACTTTTCTAAAACCATAAATTACCATATCTAAAATGTGTATGAAGTCATGTTATTTATCACACTCTATACTCACAAGGAGGTGATATAACATGGCACGTAGCACAAATAAATTAGCGGTTCCTGGTGCTGAATCAGCATTAGACCAAATGAAATACGAAATCGCTCAAGAGTTTGGTGTTCAACTTGGAGCGGATGCAACATCTCGCGCTAACGGTTCTGTTGGTGGCGAAATTACGAAACGTCTAGTTTCACTAGCTGAGCAACAATTAGGCGGTTTCCAAAAATAATTCCATATACAATGGCTTAGAAAGAGCGGGTTCTCCCCGCTCTTTCTTTTTGTTGTTCGTATTAGTATAAATTCATTTCGACAAAAGCATAAAAAAATTGTCAAAAGAAGAGGGTTCAAAATTTACTGAAAATTCTTTATTATATAAGGGAGGCATAAAGAAAAAGGAGGATGTTTATGAAGAGAGAGGAATTGTTGGCACCACCATCTTATAATTTAGTTTCAGAAATAGAGAAATATACAGACGATAAAGAGAAGCTTGCTTTAATTTGGCAAGATGATAAAGGGAATAGACGAGAAGTTACATATTTTGAATTAATGCAAGGTGCAAATAAAATTGGAAACGCTTTTATAAAAAGTGGCTTACAAAAAGGGGACAAGCTCCTTATTATGATGCCGCGTTTAATTGAAGCTTACATGACGTATATCGCTGCGATTAAAGCAGGATTTGTCGTAATTCCGAGTTCGGAAATGTTGCGTAAAAAAGATATTGAATACCGCATTGGACACGGAGAAGTAAAAGCGATTGTAAGTTATGAACCATATATCGGACAGTTTGATAACATAGGGGCGATGGAATCTCTTCAAAAGTTCGTTCTGAGCGAGCAGTCAGTAGACGGATGGATCAATTTAAAAACAGCATTAGAAACAGAAAGTGACATGTTAGAAATGGCGAAAACAGATAAAGAAGATATGGTCTTTTTATCTTATACGTCAGGGACGACAGGAAACCCGAAAGGAGTTGTTCATACGCATGCGTGGGCATACGCTCATTTACGTACGAGCGCCCCAAATTGGCTCGGAATTGAAGAGAATGATGTTGTATGGGCAACGGCTAGCCCAGGGTGGCAAAAGTGGATTTGGAGCCCGTTTTTAGCCACTCTCGGTTCAGGGGCAACAGGATTTGTATACAACGGTAAGTTTGAACCGAAAACGTATTTAAATTTATTAGACGATAATAAGGTGAATGTGCTTTGTTGTACACCGACTGAGTATAGATTAATGGCAAAGGTAGAAGACTTGACCGAGTACAATTTAGAAGCGTTACATAGCGCTGTATCCGCAGGTGAGCCGTTAAATAGAGAAGTCATTGAAACGTTCCAAAAGCACTTTGATATTACAGTAAGAGATGGCTATGGGCAAACGGAAAATACATTACTTGTTGGCGTAATGAAAGGGATGGATATTAGACCGGGATCAATGGGGAAACCAACGCCAGGAAACCATGTTGATATCGTTAATGAAGAAGGAATCCCAGTGCAGGTAGGAGAAGTTGGCGATATTGCAGTTCATATTGAAACACCAGCCCTCTTTAAGCAATATTATAAAGATGATGAACGCACAGCGATGCAATTCCGTGGTGATTATTATATTACGGGTGATAAAGCGAAAAAAGATGAAGACGGCTATTTCTGGTTTGAAGGGCGCGGAGATGATATTATCATTAGCTCTGGTTACACAATCGGGCCGTTCGAAGTTGAAGATGCACTTGTAAAACATCCTTACGTAAGAGAATGTGCGGTTGTCGCAAGTCCGGATGAAATTCGAGGGAGTGTCGTGAAGGCATTTATCGTATTAAGAGAGAATATAGAAAAGAACGAAGAAACATTAATTCCAGTGCTCCAACAACACGTGAAAGAACTCACTGCACCATATAAATATCCTCGCAAAATTGAATTTGTAGATGAACTACCAAAAACGATTTCCGGAAAAATTCGTCGTATTGAACTTAGAAAACAAGAGATGGAGCTCCCTTCCAAATAATTTTGAAAATAGAGAAGTAAATAGTTGAATGAAATGTAAAACGATGATATTATAAAAACGAACACAAGTTCGATTTTATAAACTAAAAAAAGAGGTGTCCGTATGATTTTAGGTATTAATCCGTACTTAGTTTTAGATGGTAGTGGGCAAGAAGCTGTACAGTTTTACAAAGAGGCATTAGACGCAAAAGTAGAAGTAATGCAAACTTTTGGTGACATGCCTGAAAATCCAGAATACCCGATTCCAGCTGAAGCGAAAGAGCGCGTTTTACATGCTACTTTAAAAGTTGGTAATACGGACCTTATGATTTCTGATACATTCCCAGGTCAAGGGCATGCAATCGGATCTCAAGTAACAATCGCAATTCAAATTAGTAATGCAGAAAAAGCAAAAGAAGTATTCGAAAAGTTACAAGAGGGTGGAGAAGTTATTATGCCACTTCAAGAAACGTTCTGGAGCCCAGCATACGGACAACTAAAAGATAAATTTAGCATTGAATGGCAAATTACAACGTCTACTACTGAACAAAAATAATTTTGGGAAAGCACCATTTTTAATTCAAATGGTGCTTTTTTTATACGGATTAATCTCGTAGACTAAAGGGAAAAAGGGGATGAGCATATGGGAGAAATTTGGTATGGCGGCACCATTTACACGATGCGAGAAGAGAATGAAAAAGTAGACGCTGTTTATGTTGAAAACGGTGTGATCGTTGATGTCGGGAGTAAAGAAGAGTTAGAAGACCGATATGCTACTACGGTTAAATTGCACGATTTAGAAGGCAAAACGATGATTCCAGGTCTCGTTGATAGTCATATGCATCTTATTGGGCATGGAGAGAGGTTACTCCGTCTAGATTTATCAAATTGTACATCTTATGGCGAAGTACTTACTCTTGTTCAGAAGCAAGTAGAAGACGCGCCAAAAGGTTGTTGGATTATCGGAGAAGGCTGGAATGAAAATAACTTTACAGATACGAAAGATGTTCACGCACGTGATTTAGATGCAATTTCGAAAGAACATCCCATTTTATTAAAACGAGTTTGTCGTCACGTTACATGGGTGAATTCATACATACTGCAAGAAGCGAACATAACAGAAGAGACGCAAGATCCGAAAGGCGGGAAAATTGGCCGGGATGCATCAAATAAGTTAACAGGGCTTTTATATGAACAAGGACAAGAATTAATGAAACACGTTCAGCCTGAAATTGATAAAGCTTATTTACAAAGAGCTTTGCAAACAGCGATTAAAGACTGCTGGCAATATGGAATCGTTGGTGGGCATACGGAAGATTTAAATTATTACGGTGGTTTTAGAAAAACGTATAATGCGTTTTCTTACGTTATAAAAGAAATGCCATTTAAAGCGCATTTACTCGTTCATCATGAAGTAGCAAATGAAAGAAAAGAATATGAAAATGAGCACTATATTGAATTTGGTGCGATGAAAATTTTTTCTGACGGTTCTTTTGGCGGAAGAACTGCTTTATTAAGTGAACCGTATGAAGATGCGAAGGAAACAAATGGAGTTGCGATTTTCTCACGTGAAGAGCTTGCAAGTTTAGTGAAAAAAGCACGTGATTTACATATGCCAGTTGCCATTCATACTATCGGTGACTTGTCGCTTGAATATGTCATTGATGCGCTTGAATTACATCCACCAGCAGAAGGGGTACGTGACCGTATTATTCATTGCCAGCTAGCTCGTGAAGAGTTGATTGAAAGAATGAAACACTTGCCAGCTATTATTGATATTCAACCGGTCTTTGTTTCATCAGATTTTCCATCAGTCATTGAAAAACTAGGCGAGCGTCGTCTTCGTTACGCGTATGCTTGGAAGACGTTACTGGACGCAGGCTTACATTGCAACGGTGGTTCAGATGCTCCTATTGAACAAGTGAATCCGTTTTTAGGCATATATAGCGCTGTTACACGTAGAAGTTTTATTGACGGTGTATGCTATATGCCTGAGGAAAGATTAACGGCATATGAGGCTGTTTCTTTATTTACGACAGGAAGTGCTTATGCAATAGGAAAAGAAGCGAAGCGAGGACAAATTATAAAAGGATATGAAGCAGACTTTACGATATTAGATCGAAACATATTTGAAATAGAGGCAGAAGAAATAAAAGAAGTACAAGCGGAAATGACCGTCATTGATGGCCAGGTTGTTTATAGAAAAGATGCGTAAAATATATCAGCGATTTTCGGAATATATCGACTGTAACTCGAAATATATCAGCGATTATTAAAATATATCGACTTACCGACAAAAACTGACAAGAATAGCGACCGGATAGCGAGAGATTGTTGGCCGCGCCAATCGGGATAAATAAATAACCGCAGAATTATGGGATCCCCATAATTTTGCGGTTATTTTAATACTATAAAAATGTTCTCTGTACTTTTTCCCAGAAGGAATTGTTTTTTAATTTTACTGTTTTAATTTGTTTATCGCTTAAGCGTACAACAGCTTTTTCAACTTGTTTAATGCTAAGCGCTTCGTTATCCATGCCGATAACAGGATAATCGTTACCGTCTGGTTTAAGTTTTAAAGTTAGTGTACGTTCGTGGTTTAAGATGAACGGTGAACCGAGCGTACGGTATGTGTTGTTATTTAAAGATGCTAGTTCGCTTACTTGGAAACATGGGATAAGCGGATCGACAACGGCACCATGTAATGATTTGTTGTAAGCTGTACTTCCTGTTGGGGTAGAAACAACTAAACCGTCACCTCTAAATGTTTCGAAATATAAATCATCAACGTGAACATCTACAACGAATGTTTTAATAATGCTAGAACGTAATGAGAATTCATTTAAACAATGGAAAGATGTACCGTGATCTACATCTACCTGAATTGTTGGATATTTTCGCACTTCAATTTCATTTTTTGTAATTTCTTGAAGGGCTGTATCAACGTGATCAATGTGGAAATCACAGTAGAAAGAAATTTCATCTTTCGTAGAAATCCCTGCGTATAAGCAATCTTCTCTAAAACCAGTTTTACGAACGGCTTGTAAGAAAGTTGCATCATCTCCAACACTGACGATAGCGTTTGCATTTTTTGGTTGATCTAATATGGTAAATCCATTCTCTTCTAAAATGCGATAGATTGGTTTCATCTTTTCAACGAGCGTTGCTTTGTCATCACCATAAAAGAAAAATAAATTGCGACGATCTGCCATTATGTATCCCTCCACTGCAGTTAAATTTTCTGTTTTTCGTGCTACATATCATTAGAGTCCGTTCCCTGATGATATGTTCAAATAATATATTTCGATATAAATTGTCAAAATACCTTTTTATTTTTAGAAAAATTTTTATATTCAATCTTACGGAACTCTGTTTAATGATGAATAAACTTGTCGATAATGGGTACGGAGTGAAAGGATGATACGTATGAAGTGGCTCGTAATTGGAATAATAATTCTTCTCCTTTTTATTTTGCTTATACTATTGTCGAAAATAAAGCTTAAAGTGACATTTTTATATTCAGAAATGGAAAAGCAATGTTTGTTTCAAGTGAAAATATGGATGATTCGATATACATTTGATGTGTTGGAAAGAATTGAAAAACAGCAGAAAAAGACAGGACAGAAAATCGAAAAAGCTGAAAAGGACGGCGGAATAGATAATAAAATTATGGCGCAACTTGACAGCATCGGGGAACTGATAAAAAGGCTTCAAAAAGTTCATACTATCGTTAAAGATTTTCTCAAACGAGTGAAAATCAATGGTTGGAAATGGCATACGCAAATTGGAGCAGGCGACGCAGCTAGTACTGGAATTGTCACTGGATATGCATGGGGGACAAAAGGAATGGCTGCTGGAGTTATAGGACAATATATGCATATTGTCGATGTACCAGAATTTGAAATTATCCCTGTTTTTCAAGGGAAGGGATTTGCATCAAGGTGCGAGTTAACAGCATCTTTTCGTATATTTCGTGCTATAAAAACAGGATTCAAATTACTCATGTTTATGAGAAGGCAAAAATCTGGTATGACAGAAAAATCTGTTCAAGCATAGGGGGGATATAGAGTGGACCATCCAATTCAAGGTTTAATGACAACCGCAATGCAGCATTTAAAACAAATGACTGATGTAAATACAATTGTTGGTGATCCAATTAAAGCAGCAGATGGAAGTGTAATTCTTACTGTTTCGAAAGTAAGCTTTGGTTTTGCTGCTGGTGGAAGTGAATTTGGTAAAGTAGAACATTCAGGTCGTCATCCATTTGGCGGGGGAAGTGGTGGAGGAGTTTCTATTAATCCTGTTGCCTTTCTTGTTATAAATGGAGATGGTGTGAAAGTATTACACTTAGATAAGCAGACACACGTCATTGATAAAATAATTGAATTAGCACCACAAGCTGTTGATAAAGTGAAAGAAATGATGGATAAACGAAAAGAAGATGATCCTGAATTTCAAATTTAACGAATAAAGAAGCTAATCAATGGATTAGCTTCTTTAATTTTTTTGTAAATAAAGCGATTTTATTTGCATTATCGATGGGGACAAACTATCATTTACATTGTACATATTTTGTTTTAAATAAGGGAGGATTTTCAAGTGGCAAACGTAACTTTTAAAGGTAATCCAATGACTTTAGTTGGAACAGAAGTTAAAGTTGGCGATCAAGCGCCAAACTTCCAAGTATTAGCAAACGACTTATCTTCAGTAAGTTTAGAAACATACAAAGGCGAAGTAAAATTAATTAGTGTTGTACCTTCAATCGACACAGGTGTATGTGATGCACAAACACGTCGTTTTAACCAAGATGCAGCAGGTATTGAAAACGCGAAAGTATTAACAATTAGCGCTGACTTACCATTCGCTCAAAAACGCTGGTGTGCAGCAAACGGTTTAGAAAATGTTGTAACACTTTCTGATCACCGTGACCTTTCATTCGGTGAAGCTTACGGCTTAGTAATGAAAGAACTTCGTTTACTTGCTCGTGCAGTATTCGTAGTAGATAGCAATGACAAAGTAGTTTACGCAGAATACGTAAGCGAAGGTACAAGCCATCCAAACTATGAAGCAGCATTAGAAGCAGCTAAATCTGCAAAGTAATAGGAAGGAAATGACCTCTTATAAAG
>NZ_JAEHBO010000013.1:0-96472 GCF_016483575.1 Bacillus cereus group sp. N12 | reverse complement strand
CATCACGATGATTTTTTAAAGCACCCATCATAAAAAATCTCTCCTTTACCTCTTTTTTATCAGTGTTGACACATAAAAAGAGGTTCAGACACATAAACAGGCTGTGGAGAAGACTTTCTCCACAGCCTGGAAAACTCCTCTTAATTAGAGGAGTTTTTGTATTTATTAAGAGCAGCACCATATCGCTTTATCAAATGATTTTTTCGGAATATATACTTTATCATTTTCGATTTTGTATTGAATATTATTTTTCTTAAAAGCTGCTGTGTCAACAGAATGAATACTATCACCCCACCGAACAAATTCCCTATCGTCACCGATGTCCCCAAAATACAAACTTACAAATACGATAAGAAGACATGAACATAGAGCGAGCAACTTCTTTTTCTGCAAATATCTCACCTCATCTGTGTTTCCTTTTAACCGCAATTAAAAACGCAATAAATAATACGTTCACACCGACGATTAAGGAGATAAATAACCAATTCACACCTGTTTCTTTACTAACAGTATACACATTCGATTCTTCGCGCTTTAAAACGAGATAGAACTTCCCGTTTTCTTCTCTTATAATTTCGTCTTCTAACAATCCTCTTAACTGTTGTTTTTCACCAATTGCACTTGCAGGTAAGGCAACTTTTTGTGTTTCTTTCGTATTATTAATTGCTACTAATGTTACTTCATCTTTGTACTTTCGTTTTAATATACTCATTCCATCTTTATCATATAAAAGTTCAAACGTACCACGTCGTAAAGATGGTCTCATTTGTCTAAGTTCGCCAAGCTTTGTTATGTGCTGCATAAACTTTTCATCTGATTTAAAATCCATTAATCGGCGATTATCCGGTACGCTTCCTCCATCTAATGCGATTTCAGTTCCGTAATAAAAATTCGGAATCCCTGGTGATGTTAATAAATAGGTAAGAGCTAGTTTCAAACGTGATGGCGGGTAATACATATTTTCTTTTGCGATACGTGCAAACCTTTTTGTTTCTTGATTATCTAAAAACGTAACAAACTCCTCTTCTTTTTTACTCACATCATATAACGATTTCACCGATACATCCGCTTCGGAAAACGATTCTACTATTTTTTCATTGTATTCACTATCTTCTTTTGTCATAATACGAAAATCTTTCTTTATCACTTGCATATCCTTTTGAACG
Source organism: Bacillus cereus group sp. N12 (assembly GCF_016483575.1). Taxonomy (NCBI): domain Bacteria; kingdom Bacillati; phylum Bacillota; class Bacilli; order Caryophanales; family Bacillaceae; genus Bacillus; species Bacillus cereus group sp. N12. The sequence continues at coordinate 95,306 of NZ_JAEHBO010000013.1, read as the reverse complement.
TCACCCCAGAAAGAACGCGGCTTTTTTTCACTATGTATTACATAACTTCCATCTAAATCGACTTCTTTTACCCACCATTTCATCGAGTCGATTACTTGTTGTTCGTTTTCTCCAAATGGAAATTGAAATACAACTTTCATTCCTTTTTCGTGAGCTTCTTTTACAAGCTCTTTCACATCATTTTCTGTTCCGAAATGTTCATTTACTTTTTGAAAATTTCGCACGTCTAATCCATCATACTGTCCACTTTCAAAAAGCGGCGAAAGCATAACAGTCGTAAAACCCATTTCTTTTATATAATCCAGCCTTTTTATAATCCCTCTTATATCTCCGCCCTGATAACCTTCTAAATTACCAACGTCTAACTGCTTGTCATTTTTCGGTTCTCCATTATTGAAGCGATCAATCATAATCGAATATATGACTTCATCTCGCCACTCTCTTTTTTCATCTGCAAAAGTATGTATTGGTACAAACAAAACGACAGCTAAACAAAAACAAATGAATAGGTTCCTAGTCCATATTTTTTCCACACGCATCCCCCAAGTTTTTTAATTGTAAGAATATTATACCAATTATCCAAGCAAATCGCATACGCTGATTTCATTCCTTCAAAAATACATAATGTTAGATTTTCTTACATGATTAATAAAATTTTCTAAAAATTCAGTTGATTTTCACCTCAATTTCGAATATGATATAAAACATAACAAACAATGTAATATTTTCTAACATTATAGGAGGGGATTGAATGAATACGGGAGATACAGTTTTTATGTTTGTAACGACAGTAATGGTCATGTTAATGACACCAGGATTAGCACTTTTTTACGGAGGCATGGTTCGTAGTAAAAATGTATTGAGCACAACGATGCACAGCTACAGCGCAATGGCTATCGTCTCAATTCAGTGGATTGTAATCGGTTATTCTTTATCTTTCGGACCAGATTGGCACGGACTTATAGGCAATCTCGATTGGTTCGGCTTAAACGGAGTTACCTACGTACCAAATCCAGACTACTCATCTACTATTCCTCACAATTTATTTATGATGTTCCAACTCATGTTCGCTATTTTAACTCCAGCTTTAATTTCAGGTGCATTCGCTGAAAGAATGCGTTTTTCTGCCTTTCTTATTTTTATTCTTCTATGGACAACACTCGTTTACAATCCCGTCGCTCATTGGGTATGGGGCGTTGGCGGATGGCTAAGAGAACTTGGCGCGTTAGACTTCGCTGGTGGTAATGTCGTTCATATCACTTCTGGTGTTGCCGGTCTTGTATTAGCGATCTTCCTCGGAAAACGAAAAAACATAAACGGTACCTCTCCTCACCATTTACCATTTACGATGTTAGGTGCAGGTTTACTATGGTTCGGGTGGTTCGGTTTTAACGTCGGGAGTGCATTATCATTAAACGACGTCGCTTTAACTGCATTTATTAATACAAATATAGCCGCCGCTGCCTCTGCTCTAACTTGGATGCTATCTGAATGGTTCTTCCAATCGAAACCGACTGCGATGGGAGCTGCTTGCGGGGTTGTTTCCGGTTTAGTCGCAATTACGCCAGCTTGCGGATTTGTTACACCTTTCTCCGCCCTTCTTATCGGAGCAATCGGGGGCGTATTATGTTTCGGTGCTGTCTTCTTCTTGAAAACGAAATTTGGGTACGACGATACACTTGATGCATTCGGATGTCACGGCATTGGAGGAACTTGGGGCGGTATTGCAACTGGACTTTTCGCAACTACTACTGTAAACGGTGATGGCGCTAACGGTCTGTTTTACGGAAACGCAGCTTTACTATTTAAACAACTTGTCGCAATCGGAGCAACATATGCATTCACAATTATAATGACATACGCCATTATTAAAGCGATCAACTACTTCCTCCCTGTTCGGGTAGATGAGCACGAAGAACATATGGGACTTGATATTTCGATGCACGGTGAGAAGGCTTATGAGTATACTGAGCGAGTGAATTAAAAAAGAGATGCAATCTACTACTAGTAGATTGCATCTCTTTTTATTATACTGTCGGTGGTATACCCTAGTTGGTATATTCATGAATATATCAGCGATTATTCGGATATATCGACGATTTTTTAAATATATCAGCGATTCTTTCATTATATCGACGTTTCGACACAAAATATCGATTTACCAACAAATTCCGACATGATAAAAACGAAAAATACCCCGTGTAAAGCTTATTTTACACATAAAAAGACGACCGAAAACCGGTCGTCTTTTTCTATTTATTTCGGAGCATTCCCTACATATTGCGTAATATCAACATTTAACGCTTGAGCTAAACGCATACCGTACTCTTGATCTGCACGGAAGAAGTTACAAACAGCTAATAATTTCGTGCGCTCATTTACGTCTTTTAAGTCGTTTGTTAAGTTTGCAATTAAGTTATCTTGCTCTTCTTTAGAAAATGAACGGTAACGCTCCCCTGCTTGTTTGAAGTCATTTGGTTTCTCAATTTTTTCACGAGATACGTAGCCTTCTACTTTCATAGTTGAATCGCGGTAAGTTGGATCTTCAACCGGATTTTCCGTATGACGGCTCGGTTCGTAGTTTACCGTAGATGGGTTTTGATTTACTTGCATTGCACCATCACGTTGTTGGTTATGAACAGCTGCATATGGGCAGTTTACAGGAATTTGTAAGTAGTTTGCACCAAGGCGATAACGCTGTGTATCTGGGTAAGAGAATAAACGTCCTTGTAATAATTTATCTTCAGATGGTTCAATACCATTTACAGTTGCACTCGGAGAGAACGCCACTTGTTCTACTTCCGCAAAGAAGTTTTTCGGATTACGATTTAACGTCATTGTTCCTACTTCCATTAATGGGAAACGATCTTCGGGCCATACTTTCGTTGGATCTAGTGGATCAAAGTCTAAAGAATCCGTTTCATCTAGTTGCATCACTTGTACGTGTAAATCCCACTTCGGATAATTTCCTTTTTCGATTGCATCGAACAAGTCACGAGTTGCATGGTTGAAGTCTTTCCCTTGCACTTCTTGCACTTCTTTTGCATTTAAGTTACGTACACCTTGCTGTGGTTTCCAGTGATATTTAATGTAGACGATTTTACCTTCTGCATTAATCCATTTAAATGAATGGACACCGAAACCTTCCATTTCACGATAACTCGCTGGTGTACCGTAATCAGAAAATACCCACGTCATCATATGTGTAGATTCCGGACTTAACGTCATGAAATCCCAGTAACGATCTGGCGTTTGAATGTTTGTATCAGGTGCTGGTTTTAAAGAATGCACCATATCAGGGAATTTAATTGCATCACGAATGAAGAAGACTGGTAAGTGGTTACCTACGATATCGTAATTTCCTTCTTCTGTATAAAATTTAACAGCGAACCCACGTGGATCACGAGCTGTTTCCGGAGAACCTTGACCATGAATAACCGTTGAGAAACGAACAAATACAGGCGTTTCAGTTCCTTCATTTTGTAAAAATGCGGCTTTCGTATATTGCTTCATGCTGTTTTTCGTTACGAATACACCGTGAGCACCTGCACCACGCGCATGCACAACACGCTCTGGAATACGTTCACGATCAAAATGTGCAAGTTTTTCTACTAAATGATAGTCTTCTAACAATACCGGTCCACGGCGACCAGCTGTACGAGAGTTTTGATTATCTCCAACTGGAGCACCTTGGTTTGTTGTTAAGCGATTATTTGGATTCATCTGGGGATCCTCCTCTTTCTTTCGTAGTAATTATTATTTATTTAAAATAATTATAAACTAATTATTATTCAAAACTAAATCTTTGTCAACTATTCCCTTCATTTTTTTGGAAACAATTTCAGCTAAACAATCAATAAATACAGGTTGTGCATTTGGCATATTCGGTCTAAAATATTGGGCGTTTAATTCATCCGTTACAACCTTACATTCATAGTCGTTGTCATATAAAACTTCTAAATGCTCTGCCACAAATCCAACTGGGCAATATACGAAAGATTCATATCCATGCTCTTCAAATAAATCTCTCGTTAAATCTTGCACATCTGGTCCAATCCATGGGTCTGGTGTATTTCCTGCACTTTGCCAACCAATTGTATAGTGCTTTACACCTGCTTCTGTAGCAATTAAATCTGCTGTTTGCCGTAATTGCTCTACGTATGGGTCACCTGCTGCAATAATCTTCTCTGGTAAACTATGCGCCGAAAAAATTACGACTGCTTTTTCTTTATCTTTAACTTTTGTAAACGTTTCTTTTATTTGATCTGCCCAATAGGAAATAAACTTCGATTCGTCGTACCATTGTTCAATTGGTTCAATAACAGGGCCACCAATTTTTTCCGAAAGACGAATCGCGCGTTCATTATACGCTTTAATGCTGAATGTAGAGTAATGCGGTGCTAATACGATACTAATCGCATGCTCAATCCCATCTTTCTTCATCTCTTCTACTGCGTCTTCTATAAATGGTGCAATATGTTTTAATCCTAAGTAACAAGTAAATTCATACTCTGTAAATATATTATTCATTGAATCCGTTAATTTATGCGCTTGCTCTTTCGTAATTTTCGCAAGCGGTGATATTCCACCAATTGCTTTATAACGCCCGATTAAATCTTGGAGCGCTTCTTCTGTTGGCTTACGCCCATGACGGATATGTGTATAATACGCTTCTACATCATCCAATGACTCCGGCGTTCCATACGCCATTACGAGTAAACCTATTTTTTTCTTTGCCATCTATTTCACACCTCAATTTTTGAAAATGAGAATCTTTTTCAAGAACGTTTGTTTCCAATTATAACAAGCAATAATAAGTACGTCAAAATAATAATTCTAAATAAATATTATTTATAAGGTGGTTTTTAATTTTATATGACAATTTATTTAATAAAAAAAGCGGCTCACGTACATGTAAGCCGCTTTTTTGCTATTCTTTAATATTTACCCCATACTCTTTAAACCAAACGTGAATTTGTGCTAAATGAGCTAGAAGTTGCGGCCCAGTCATTAATTGACCGAACCAAGGTGTTTGGAATGCACTTCCGCCTGAGTGGATTAATCCATTCAATTGCTCTTTATCAAACAATTCATGCAAAATTGAGCCTTTATCCGTTAATAAATCCTGTAGCCATACTGTTACCGCTTTTGTATAATGCGGGTTATGCGTTTTCGGATAAGGACTCTTCTTTCTATATAAAATGTCATGTGGAAGTATCCCTTCTAAAGCTTTACGCAATAGACCCTTTTCGCGGTTTTCATACATTTTCATTTCCCAAGGAATATTCCACGCATATTCGACAAGTCGGTGGTCCGCAAATGGAACGCGCACTTCTAAGCTTGCTCCCATACTCATGCGGTCTTTTCTGTCTAATAATGTTGTCATAAACCATACCATATTTAAATAAAATAATTGTCGTCTCTTCGCTTCTAGTGGGCTTTCTCCCTCTAAAATAGGAACTTCTTGAATGGATTCTTCATAGCGCCTTTGTACATATTGTTGTAAATTTAATTTACTTCTCCATTCTTTCTTCAGAAGTTGTTCACGTGCTTCTGTAGAGCGCATCCATGGGAATGCACTTGATTGTAAATCATCTTCTCTATAAAACCACGGATACCCACCGAAGATTTCATCTGCACATTCTCCAGATAAACCGACGACAAAGTCTTGTTTAATTTCGCGGCAAAACCATAATAATGAGGAATCGATATCTGCCATACCAGGCAAATCACGAACGAGCACCGCTTCTGTTAAACACTCTGCTAGCAGTTCATTTGAAATGACGCAACGATGGTGAGTCGTTTGAAACGTTTCAGTCATTAAGTTAATAAACGGCGCATCTGAATTGGGTTGGAATGCATTTGCTTTAAAATATTTTTCATTATCTTCATAGTCAATAGAATACGTGTGTAATGGCCCTTTCCCTGATCTTTCATATTCTTTTGCAGCAATTGCTGTTATAGCACTTGAATCTACACCACCTGATAAAAAAGTGCATAACGGTACATCAGAAACGAGTTGCCTTGTAATAGCATCTTGTAATAAAAAGCGTGTTTTCTCTACTGTTTCTTCAAAGGAATCTTCATGTTTTTTGCTTTCTACATTCCAATATCTCCATATACATAAACCATTTTTTGAAAATGTCATTGCGTGGCCCGGTCGTAATTCTTTTATACCAGCATAAATACCGTGACCAGGCGTTCTAGATGGTCCGAGGCCGAATATTTCTGATAACCCTTCTAACGTTACTTCAGCCTTCACATCAGGATGCGCTAGTATCGCTTTTAACTCTGAGCCAAATAGTAATCGTCCACTATCATATTTATAAAATAGCGGTTTTACACCTAATCGATCTCTTGCAATAAATACTTGTTCTTTCCGTTCGTCCCATACAGCAAACGCATATATACCGTTTAAATGATCGACACATTCTTCTTTCCATTCAATATACGATGCTAATAATACTTCCGTATCAGAATGACCTTTGAACGTATATCCTCTTCTTAAAAGTTCCTTTCGAATGTCTTCCGTGTTATAAAGTTCGCCGTTATAGCAAATTGCATAATTCGCTTCATCCTTTAAACAAGTCATCGGCTGTTTACCACCCTCAGGGTCAACAACGATTAACCGTTTATGCCCAAACGCGACATTACCCTTAATCCAAACTTTATTATCATCTGGGCCACGCTTCGCTAACGTCTCAGCCATCTTCATAACGACGGCCCTTTCTCCTTCTAATGAGCGTTTATAATCCACCCATCCTGTAATCCCGCACATATAAATCATCCTTCCATCTTATTACTTTTCCTGAACGTGCAGTAATCCCCACTCTAAAAGTGCGGATACAAAAAAATGACAAACTTGACGATAACCTACCATCCGTATACGGAATAGTAATTTCACTCAGTAAAACGTGTTTTATTGTATGCCCACCTATGTCCGGATGTGTCTAGTTATAAAGAACGCGCGAACTGTCTATAACAAGAATAACTACTTTTCATAAAGGAGAAATCATGTATGATACAACGTAAACATATTTTATATAACCAGCCTCGTGCTCATTCAGTCGGTAATGTAGAATATATAAACAATGAATGGGTATTCTTTGATGATGAAAATGACGAAGCATTTTTATTAGAAGATATTGCCGAAGATGGCTTTGAGGTTTTATATAACAACAACTGGCTACCAGCTCGTTTTTATGAACAAAACATATTGCAAATCGCAAATGAACAACATCCCCTCCAAAACGGGGAAATGATACGCATTCGTAAAAAATTACTCCTTAGCTATCATGAATGGCTTGAGGAATTACCCGATTCTGTTTTTGCGTTATTAACAGAATCATTGCAATCACTTCATTACTCTCTATATGATTGCATGTATTGCCATAATTATTTATCCTTCTTACCGAAAGAGGAAGCATGCGAGGGAGTAAATATTCTTTTATTTGATAATGAAGAGATGATCTGTACACTGCAGCACCATTTCGTTCGTCACTCTTCTTCAAATAAAAATATTTTCCGTTTTACGAAAGTAAATGGAGAAGAGTTGCATATCGATGCGACATAAAAATAAAAACCACCGTATCCCCCAAACATTTGAGAGATACGGTGGTTTTATTTTTTATTAGAATACTTGCCAACCAATCGGTAATTTCAGTCCAAGGTAAAATACCGCTACTAGTGCGACAATAAATAATCCCCAAACTGCCCCTGTTGCCTTATTCTTGCTCATTTTCACAAGAACCATTTCCATTCCACCGATAACTAAAATACCAGCTATCATTTTTAAACCGTACCACATGTGCATGTTACTTGTTGCAGTCTTCATAATACCCATGTACAACATGAAACCTGTCACAATAATGATAATGTACATAAGACGAAGCCCCATATGTACACCTTTCCCTTTTCTTCCTGCTGAATAAAGTGAATACGCAACGAAGAATAAAATTAAACCTAACGCCCATGCTGTAATATGCATATGTACCATCGTATCCCCTACCTCCTCTTTTCACACTTTTTCACTCTATATGATAACATGTTCATTTATTTTCAGGAAATGTTTCGCTTTTTTACATTTAAATGATATAATATTTAGAGTATTTACAAACTTCTTGTAATAACAAAAGGGGGAACAATCATGATTCAAACTAAGGATATTATCGAACTTACAGACACATACGGAGCAAATAACTATCACCCACTTCCAATCGTTATTTCTAAAGCAGAAGGCGTTTGGGTAGAAGATCCTGAAGGAAATCGCTATATGGACTTATTAAGTGCATATTCTGCAGTTAACCAAGGTCATCGTCACCCAAAAATTATTAACGCTTTAATTGACCAAGCTAATCGTGTTACGTTAACTTCTCGTGCTTTCCATAGTGATCAATTAGGCCCTTGGTACGAAAAAGTTGCGAAACTAACTAATAAAGAAATGGTACTTCCAATGAATACAGGTGCAGAAGCTGTTGAAACTGCAATTAAAACAGCTCGCCGCTGGGCTTATGATGTGAAAAAAGTAGAAGCAAACCGCGCTGAAATCATCGTTTGTGAAGATAACTTCCACGGACGTACGATGGGTGCTGTTTCTATGTCATCAAACGAAGAGTACAAGCGTGGCTTCGGTCCAATGCTTCCTGGCATTATTGTAATTCCTTACGGTGATTTAGAAGCGTTAAAAGCTGCAATTACACCAAATACAGCAGCATTCATTTTAGAGCCAATTCAAGGTGAAGCAGGAATTAACATTCCACCAGCTGGTTTCTTAAAAGAAGCTCTTGAAGTATGTAAAAAAGAAAACGTTTTATTTGTAGCAGATGAAATCCAAACAGGCTTAGGCCGTACTGGTAAAGTATTTGCTTGCGACTGGGACGATGTAACTCCTGACATGTACATACTTGGTAAAGCACTTGGTGGCGGCGTATTCCCAATCTCTTGCGTTGCAGCAAACCGCGACATTTTAGGTGTATTCGAGCCAGGTTCTCACGGTTCTACATTCGGTGGTAACCCACTTGCATGTGCTGTTTCTATCGCAGCTCTTGAAGTGTTAGAAGAAGAAAAATTAACAGAGCGTTCTCTTCAATTAGGAGAAAAATTAGTTGGGCAATTAAAAGAAATTGATAACCCAATGATCACTGACGTTCGCGGTAAAGGTTTATTCATCGGTATCGAATTAAACGAGCCAGCTCGTCCTTACTGTGAACAACTAAAAGCAGCTGGTCTGTTATGTAAAGAAACACACGAAAATGTAATTCGTATCGCACCACCTCTAGTAATCTCTGAAGAAGATTTAGAGTGGGCATTCCAAAAAATTAAAGCTGTTTTATCGTAATGATAGAGAGGTTGTCCTACGCGTTAGGGCAACCTCTTTCCTTTTATAGTGATTTATATTAAAGTTTAATTGTAATTTTCTGTTTTTTATTCATAGAAGGAGGTGCGACATGCTATTAAGATATGGTAAACATATTAACTATTTAGCTACAGCTTTTATTTTAGTTACATTCTTTGGTTTCATCCTTTCCACAACATGGCTTCATTACTCAACTCCTACTACACTCACACTACTGAAAGCATCATTTTGGACTGCTGTTATTCTTACTATTATTGGATTTGGACGAGAAAAAAGCGCACTTGCGGTTATATTATTTGGCATTTGTACACTTGCATTAATTGGTCTTTACACTTTTGCCGTTATCGATTACCTCTATAACCCGAGACCATAGAAAAAGCTATCTTTATACAAGATAGCTTTTTTCTTCATTTCACTACATTTCGCAAAGTACCAATTCCCTCTACTGTAATGACCACTTCATCACCAGCGTGTAAAAACTTCGGTGGTGTAAAGCCCTTTCCGACACCAGCCGGCGTTCCTGTTGCGATAATATCGCCTGGTTCTAATGTCATCCCTTTACTTATCGTTGAAATAATTTCTTCAATTGAAAAAATCATTTTATTTGTGTTTGAAGTTTGTCTTACTTCTCCATTTACTACTGTTTCGATGTGTAATGCGTTCGGCGTTTCAACCATTGATTTATGCATTAAATACGGTCCCATCGGACAAAACGTATCGAAGCTTTTCCCAAGGAAAAACTGTTTATGTTTCCTTTGAATGTCACGAGCGGTTACATCATTTATAACTGTATATCCGAAAACATGGTCTAGCGCTTTTTCTTTTTTTATTTGCTTCCCGCGCTTACCAATAACAATAGCTAGTTCCCCTTCATAATCTAGTTCATTCGTTGCGTGGGAATGCCCATTGATTTTCTCATCAATTCCAATAACTGTTGTTGGTGCTTTCGTAAAAATCATTATATTTTCCGGAATAGACTCTACTCCGCCCATCTCGATTGCATGTTCACGATAGTTTTTCCCAACACAAAGTATATTCTTTCTTGGCCTTGGAATTGGTGCTAATATTTTCACCTCTGTTAACGGATAATACGCTACCCCTTCATTTTCCTTTGCCCAATGTACAATTTCACATATTTTCTCAAGACATTCAGTCCCTCTTTCAATACACTCTAACATTGTAATCGGAATCGTAACTTTTTCCCCTTTTTGTCTTTGCGCTTCTCTTAAGTGCAGTACTTTTTCTTCCTCTTCGTCTACAATACCTACAAATACCTTTTCCTCTTTCTTCGCCGTTACAAAACGCAATATTTCCACTCTCCATCCTAAAACTCATACCATTTAATTGTATTCGCATCTATAAGAAAAAAACCTTCTCATGCACGCTAATTTTTACAATATTCTTCTCACGCCTTATTCGTTACTCATTCATTATTTGACATAAAATGTAGAATTTTTACTTTTTTTAGCGAAGTTGTTTCTTTTTTATGCGATTTTTGTATAATATGTACTACATATATACTAAAAATTTCATTTAGAGATGGAGCCGATTTCAATGTTTGAGCAAGCTATTGAAAAAAAACGTGAAAAAATGATCTATTTTGCTGAACGCTACGGAATGACTTCTCAAAAAACAGTGGATTGTAGCCAAGAACTGGACAGGCTCTTAAATGTAATTTGGCATGTACATACGAATTTTCACCATAATCAAACACTCGATACACACACGCAATAACGTGTGTGTTTCTTTTATTTCAAAAAAACACACATTTTATTGAAAACGCCCATACAATAGTAGAAAAGAAAATTTTAAAAACGAAAGGTGTTTTATATGCCAGCTATGGTCGGACATATTCGTATCGTCAATATTGGGTCAAGTGGTATTTTTCACATTGGAGATGTATTTGCGATTAGGCCTATTAGTTATTCACGTGCTTTCGCTGGGGCCGGCTCTTTTAACGTTGGAGATAATGTTTCTGTCTACAATTATCAAAGCGCAACGACTGTCAATGATTCAGATGTAATCGATCAAGCGATAATTGGTTCAACTTAAAGGAGGCAATTGCATTGAATTTTTACGTGAACCAAAGTATTATCATTAACAGTATTAGAATCGATAGCATTACGACTTCTTCTGTATTCCAAATTGGTACAGCCGGAAGTATTAAAGCTCTATCTAAATTTTCAAATACGGGTGGATTTACAGAGCCTCTTCGCCCATTACAGGCGAAAGGACAAATTATTTCTATCAAACCATCAAATAGTTCTTCTTAAGGCATCCTTGTCATAAATATATAGCAGGAATATATTTACCCTCCCTATTGAAAAGGAGGTTTCACAAAATGAATCAAGATATATATACTTACTTACACCAACTTCAGCAAGCTCTCCAAATACAACAAGCAACCATCCTTAGCCTAGAAGATCAAGTCCGCCAATTACAAGAAGAGCTTAATGAATTAAAAAGTCGCCCCTCCTCTTCTATAGGAAAAGTGGAATACAAATTCGATCAATTAAAAGTAGAAAATTTAAATGGCACTTTAAATATTGGTTTAAATCCATTTTCAACAAAAGGACAACAAATTGAAGATTTTCAAGTTGATACAGAAACATTGAAGGTCAATCCTGAAACTGACACCAACCCTGACTTTTATCAAGGTATCCTTCAAGAAATGCATCGCTACTTAGATGAAGAAGCATATAATCGAATTCTCCATTTTGAACAAGAAGAGAGAACACCGCTTGATGAAATGTATCGACAAATGATGGTTGATGACATAAAAAAACAGATGGAGCATAGACTTCCTTATTATTTATCACAAGCTCAATCATATGAAGGTATTTCAACGGATCCAGATTATTTACGAGACCTCATTATTCAAGCAATGAAACAAGATATCGACAAAGCCTTTCTATCCTTTATTCAGCACATACCGGGAAATTTCCGAAAGGAGTAAGTATGTATGAATCTTAACGTTGTAAATCGTGAGTTAAAAGTCGGACAGATTAAAATGAACGGTGTATCTTCGTCCGCTCTCTTTTTAATTGGGGATGCAAATTTCCTCATTTTATCTTCTATTCTTGATACACCGTTTGAAACTGTTACAGAGGGTCCATTTGTACCATTAGTAACAGATGTCCCTCCTACTCCAGGTTAAGGAGACTGAGAAATTATGTTACATCATGTGTCTATTGTCCAAAATGTTTCTATTATTTCTTTAGGGATTACTGCTGTATTTCAAGTTGGAGATGCAAATCAAATGGAATTAAAAAGTAGAGCTCTTGCCGTCCACAGGGAAATCCCTTGTTATATAAAAGGTGAAGGGCGCTTAGATGCATTTGAAATCTTTACAGATGAACACATTACAATCCCAAAGCGAACGACAGATGTCAAATTAAATATTATAAATGAATGCCCTTTTATTGAAGTAAATAACGTTGAATTGCGAACACTTTTAAATTCTGGTTGCTTTCAAATTGGAAATGTTGATTATGTTTTTAATAACTCTCGTATTATGCAAATCCGCCAATATATTACGGATGAACCTTCCGCTCAATAATTCATATAGTAATTAAAAAGCTTAGTAAAGTAGGTGGATGGTATGCCTTCTGTTGTTGGAAATCTCGTCGTTCAAAACAGTAACGGTTCTTTCAATTTAGGAGATTTTTATAACGTGTCTCCGAAAGAAAACACGAAAGCTTATAACGGGTCCGGAGCTTCTAATGTCGGATTTGTCGTCAACACTTTTAACGGCGTTAGTGCAACAAATACGTTTGATTCTGATGTGGCAGATCAAGACCAGATTGGAACGGCATAAAAAAGAGGTGTCTCCTATAGGTGACACCTCTTTTTTATATGAAATAGTAACGGATCTTTTCTTTGAAAATTATTCATCACATCACCATTTATTTAAATGATAACCCGCTCTCCTCCAAAGCCTTCCTAAGCTTCGGCAAAGACGCAGGTCCCATACCATGCAGTTTTAAAATTTCTTTTTCACTATATTTTGAGAGTTCTTCTACAGTTTGAATTCCATGGTGTTCTAATGCCCTTCTTGCTGGCGCTGAAAGAAGAGAGAGAAAACCTTCTTTTGGCTTTCTCTCTTTCTCACAGGTTGGGCAAGTTGGACAATCGCTACTTTTATAGTACTCGTGTCCCTGTTCACAAGTTCTTAACGTTGTCATTTTTTATAGCCCCTTTCTGTTGTCTATTCCTCAATTTTCACAACATGATTCCCATCAAAGAAGTATAAGCATTTCTCTTTCACAGGATGTTGTAAGCTTTTTTCGAGTGCTTTTGCATATAACGAAAGCTGCACTTTATAGCGATCTTCTAAAATTGGTTTTGCTTGTTCAAATCCGCCTGGGAATTTACCTTCAATCGTATCTGTTTTGAAATCGATTAGCGTAATACCATCTTCTTCTTCAATCATGCAGTCGATAACCCCTTGGACAAGAATCGATTCCCCGCTATTCCCTTGCCAATCTTGATATGCTTCTTCTGCTGATAGCATCATCGTAAATGGAACTTCACGCTCAACACTTTTCGCCGCTAATACCCTTTTACCTAAGTCACTGTCAAAGAATGAAATTACTTTTTCAATCGCTATTTCTTCCGCCTGCTCGAATGTTAATAATTCCTTATTTACCATTCCAGCAATTTGTTCTTGAAGAACTTCAACCGTAATCGGCTTCTTCAAATCAACATGTTGCATAACGGCATGGACTGCCGTCCCACGCTCTGCGTACGTTAATCCTTTTTTCTCCATAAAGCGCGGACGTGTTTTAATTGGTGCACGTAGTTTTTTAATAAAGGCGTTATCGCTACCTTCTTCAGATTGATAATTTCTCTTTATTTCTGTAACAGATTGCTTCGCACGATGAGAGGTTGCTTCCTCATACCCGTACTTCCACATTAACCTATCGTACACTTCTTCTTTTCGTTCACTTTGTAACGGCACAGCCTTTTTCTCACGAAGTGCTTCTAACAACTCTTGTTTCTCTTCTTGAACTGGCTCTGGTGCAAGTAGCGTGTTACCGTCCACAACTTCTACTTTCCAGCTAGTGTCATACCCGTAAATTTCATCTGGAATACTTCCTTGTCCTAATTCAAGAAGCATTTCACTATCACGGTGTCTATATAATGAAGGTGCAATCCAGTCTAAATAACAAGACGCTCCAGCACGTATGTGATCTGGTAATAACCATTCACTATGTTCCCTCGCATCGAGCCATTTTTCCATTTCCTTATTTGCATCCTTAACTGTTCCGATTAAAATTAACTTCTCTTTTGCACGCGTTAAAGCTACGTATAATACGCGCATTTCTTCCGCAATTAATTCCATTTTCATTTTACGTTTAATTGCAAGCTGTGATAATGTCGTATATTTAATTCGTTTACGCGGATCAATGAACTGTGAACCGAAACCGAAGTCTTTATGCAGTAAGAAACGCTTCATTAAATCTTGTGTATTAAAACGACGACCGAGTCCAGCTACAAATACGACCGGGAACTCAAGTCCCTTACTTTTATGAATCGTCATAATGCGAACAACATCTTCTTGTTCACCAAGAGCTCTCGCCGTCCCCATATCGTCACCGCGTTCTAAAATACGTTCAATAAAACGTAAGAAGCGGAATAATCCTCTAAATGATGTTGCTTCATATTGCCTTGCGCGGTCATATAATACGCGCAAGTTTGCCTGCCTTTGCTTTCCAGCTGGTAAACCGCCGACAAAGTCATAATACCCTGTCTCACCGTACACTTTCCAAATTAAATCAGAAAGTGATTGTTGGCGCGCAAATTCACGCCATCCTTGCAGTAAGTTATAAAACCATTCTAGTTTTTCATGAAGTTCTTGTTCTTCTTCAAGCGGTGCACCTTTTAAGAATGAGCTCATTACTTCATAAAATGACCCTTTCTTTCCGTGGGCACGAAGCGTCGCAAGTTCTTCATCATTTAATCCAACGATCGGTGAACGAAGTACTGCTGCAAGTGGAATATCTTGCATCGGATTATCAATAACGCGGAATACGTTCATCATAATATTTACTTCTGTCGCTTCAAAGTAACCAGTCGCAAGGTCTGCATATACTGGAATTCCTTGTAGCTTTAACTCTTCCATAATTTGCGGTGCCCACGGCATAGAGCGAAGTAAAATAACGAAATCACGATATTGCACTGGTCGCATACTATCCGTTTTTCGGTCATACACTTCATAACCTGAATCGACCATCGCTTTAATGCGCTGCGCCATAAGACGAGCTTCCAGTTGCGCCTTTTCGACTTCCGTACCTTCTTCACCCTCTAGCACTTCTTCTTCAGTTTGCTGAATGCATAATAATTCAGCCGCTACATCTTCACCTTCTGGATAACTAGCGCCTAGTTTTAATTCAGCGTCAGCGTCGTAGTCAATCTCTCCAACTTCTTCGCCCATAATTTGTTTAAAAATAAAGTTCGTACCTGCTAGTACTTCATGACGACTACGGAAGTTTTTCGCTAAATCAATCTTCATTCCGCCGCCCGATCCTTCTTGCGTGAAGCGTTTATACTTTCCTAAGAATAAGCCTGGTTCTGCTAGTCGGAAACGGTAGATTGACTGTTTTACGTCACCAACCATGAACAAGTTCCCTTCACTCTCAGAATCTTTCGTTACAAATTTAATAATCGATTCCTGTACGAAGTTCGTATCTTGATATTCATCGACTAATACTTCAGCAAATTTATTACGATATTGAAGCGCTACTGCAGACGGCTTCATTTCACCGTCTTCACTTTGCTCGCTTAAAATTTGTAAACAGAAATGCTCTAAATCTGTGAAATCAACCATTCCTTTATCTCGCTTCATCGCTTGGAAACGCTCTGTAAATACTTTTACGAGCTTCACGAGTTTTTCTAATACAGGATGCATATCTTGAAAATCTCGTAAGAAACTTTCAGGTTTGCGGCTAAATAACTCTTCTTGTAATTTCTTCACTTCATCTTTCGCTTTATTACGAAGAGAGTCTACTTGTTTTACAACATCCTCGTTGTAATCACTTTTCTTAATACGCTTTAACGTTTGCCACGATACGTTTTGCATCGCTTCATACACGCTTGTCCACGATTCACGAGCTGCTGATGATAACATTCCAAGTAAAGCTGCATCCGCTTGTAGGGTTTCAACGCGAGGCGCCGGGCCGTCAGGAAGCATTGCGAGTTCGGTTGCTTTACGAATATGTTGTTCCGCTGTTTCAAGCTGGAATCTCACATCTTCTAATAAGTAAGAAGCATACACTAAATCTTCAATTGTCTTTCCTTCCACGTCGTATGCTTCTACTAATTTATCAAGCCATTTTTCCGGATTTGGATGCGCTCTTGATTCTGTATGAAGCGCTAAAATCATTCTTTGTAAGTCATCATCACTACGGTCACTCGTATAGCGATCAACTAATTCAAAGAAAATACTATTATCTTCGATTCCATACTCTTCTTCTAATATGTCATCTAGCACTTCTTCTTTTAACAACTCATTTTCTGTTTGATTTGCAATACGAAAACGAGGATCAACATCAAGCATGTAGTAATACCCTCTAATTACTTGTAAACAAAATGAATGGATCGTTGAAATAGATGCTTTATTTAATAGGCTCAGCTGTTTTCTTACATGCTGAGATCCTGGCTCATCAATTAGTACTTTTTCTAACGCTTCTCCAATTCGATTTTTCATCTCTTGCGCCGCTGCATTCGTAAATGTTACAACGAGCAGGCGATCGACATCGACTGGATTTTCCTCATTAATAATCTTTTTAATCATACGTTCAACTAATACTGCTGTTTTTCCCGATCCAGCTGCTGCTGCGACTAAAATGTCACGTCCATTCGCTACAACGGCTTTCCACTGGTCATCTGTCCATTGACTACCTTCTGGTTTTTTAGGCCAATTTTCTATCATTCTCCGTCAACCTCCTCTCTAATTTTCTCCATCGCTTCACTATCTTTCATATCTTTTAACGTACGGAATTGATTATCTTCAAGTGATTCATCAAACTGACAGACAGATTTGAAGTTACAGAACGTACATGCCGCTTTATTCCCCTTTTTGTAAGGAGCAATATCAATAACACCTTCTGTAATGTCTTTTCCGATATTTTCAAACGTATGGTGTACATATTTTTGCAGCACGTTAAACTCTTGCTCACTTGCAATGCTAGAACGCGCACTAAAACTACCGTCTTTTTTCAGACCAGCAGAAATAATATCTGAAGTTCCTGTTGAAAGTTTATTATCCATTAAACGAACAACGTCAGCATCTCCTAGTACGAGGCCTTTCATTTTAAATTTCTTTAAAATTTCTTTTTCAATTTCAGCTTCAGATGCGTCACCTTTCATTTCAACAATCGGGTTATGAATATGAAAGTACAGTACACCAGCGGGTGATGCTGCGTGGCCTTTTTTCATCCACGTTTGTGCATTTGTAGTAACGACATCTAAATACGTTAACATTTGAAGTGCCAATCCGTAATACACTTCCGTTAAGTCTAACGCTTTTGAACTTGATTTATAATCAATAATACGAAGGAATGTTCCGTTTTCATCTTCAGCCTTATCCACACGGTCAATACGGCCGATAACTTCCATCTTCACACCATTTGGTAATGAGAATTCCATCGGCGGAAGCGATCCCGTACCGCCCATACCGAATGGCACCTCTAAATCAACTGGTACGAAACCACTCGACTTCGCGTGTTCACGAAGAATGATTGACGTACGGAAAATGATTTGTTGTAGTTTTTGTTTTAAATAGAAATGACGATTTGAGCTTAATAAAATTTGTCTTTGTAATAACGGTGCGATTTCTTCTATTACTAAAACAGAAAGATGCTCACACTCTTTTATTGATAAATCCGCCCAAGTGCGGTTTTCGCGTAATAGCCTGTCTGCAATTCTCTTCAGTGCTGCATGGAATAGTTCACCGATATCTGGTGCATCTAGTTTAAAAATATCACGCTCTCTTAACGATAAACCGTGCTGCGCGAAATGAGCGTACGCACAACGGTTGAAGAGTTCCATACGAGAAACGCTTCCTTTTATTTTATCTCCGTATAAATCTCTACTTACTACCGTACTTAGTTTCTGCGCACGATTTCGATAGAATAAACTTGATAACACGCGACTACTTTTTTGTTTCCATTCATCCGAAGTGACGTAGAAGTTATAGACGTCCCACCAAAAATCTAGATTTCCTTCAAATCCGTATCGCTTCCACGTTTGTAGTTGCTGCATGATATAAGATAACGTCACTTCTGGCGTTGCTACGTATGAAATTTGTTCCGAACGCGATAAGTCGTTTACGTCATTCGTAATAAACGAGTCTTTCACATTAGGAAACATTCTTTTTATTTTCTTAATAAAGCTAGATGCAAGTAATGTCTTTCCTTCTTCATCTGCAAGTGGGCATGAAATATATAATTTCTCAGACGCTCTCGTTACCATCTGATACATAACGAACTGCTCTTCTAATAAAGTTTGTCTCGTCGTTGGCGCGAGTTCAATTCCTGCCGCACCAAGAACTTCTCTTTCCTCATCAGAAAGCATCCCTTCATCCATCGGTGCTGCTGGAATAACTCCTTCATTTACGCCGATAATAAACGTTGCTTTCACATCTGATAACCTGGAGTGATCAATATTAGCAACTAATACTTGATCTAATGATGGCGGAATGTTAGCGAATTGAAGTGCCTCAAGTCCTGTCGACATAACGTCCGTGAACATAGATAGTGACATCTTCTCCTCACCAAGCATTTCTACAAACGTATCAAGAAGGCTCATTACTTCTTCCCATACTTGTTCATGGTCTGTTGCAAATAAGAAATCTCCGCTCTCTTCTGCACGTATACGTAATTCTTCTAACTTCTTTGGAACGTCAAGTTCTTCTAAAAATAAGTAAACCGCTTCGCACATTTGCATCACTGTTCCCGCACGCTTTAACCTTTTTTGCATGCGAATAACTGGCGTTCTTACAACGTCACGCAGCCTGTTTATTTTCTCTTCCATTTCACGTTCAATATCTGTTATCATTCCGTTTGTATCGTCAAGTGAACGGTAACGGCGATACATCCACGGATCCTCAGAAGTCCATCTCTTCCCTTGTACACCGTACGCTAAACAGTAGTTTTCGAACTCATCCATCTCTTCACGCATCATTTCTTTCCTTACGTCTAATGGATATAGAAGCTCTGTTTTCACGCAGCGAAACACCGCGTCATAACGCCAATTTCCGCTAATAATTTCTAAGGCAGAACGAATACACTCTACTAATGGATGATGTGACATCGGGCGTTTTTCATCGATGAAGTGTGGAATATTATAATCTGTAAATAACGTTCGCATCACATCGTAATAACTTTCCCCGTTACGAAGAAGTACTGCAATATCTCGGTAACGATACGTTTCATCCGCGACAAGTCTACGAATTTCACGAGCAACCCCTTCTACTTCAGCTCGTAAATTCGCCGCTGTACTAATTGTTACACTTGCTTCATCATAATACTTTTCATTCGGACGCGCTTCATAATGCGTTTCTAAATGAGCTAATGCCGGAGAATGAAAACGCGGTTGTTCCATAAGTGGAATTGTTTTTTCAATTTCTATTTTCTCTTCACGCGCTACTTGTTTTATTTTTTCATATGTTAACGTCGTTTCATAAAATAAATCCAGTTCATTCACTGGCTGCGCTAATGTTTTTTCATCTATCGTTAACGTAATTGTGACTCTCGCTCCACAAATCATGAGCTGTCTTACAATTTCAAGTTCTTGCGGAGAAAATGAATGAAACCCATCTATATAAATTTCAGCACCATTTACATACTCAGACTGCGGAAGCTTTTCCACTAGCAATTGTAAATAGTCTTCTGAATCTAAATATTTCCCGATTAAAGCACGTTCAAAATCATCATATAATAGCTGTAAATCATATACTTTATTCGCTAATAACTTTTGCTCAGCACTGCTACTATGCGCATCTAATTGTTGCCACATTTCATATACGTTAGATGGCGTCACATTGTAACGTTTAAACTCCGCAATCATACTGCCAAGATGTTCAAAGAAACCGTTTTGCTCCGCTGCTTTTTGGAACACCGATAATCCATCTTTACGAGATTCTACAATTTTACGAAGTAACATATGCACACCCGCTTCATCAATATGAAGACGACTCGCTCCGCCAACTTCTTGCAACACCTTCCAAGCTAATCGTGAAAAACTAAAAACTTGTGCCCGAATAGAACCTCTTACATCCTCCCTTTCAATTAACGCCTGCTGCGTCTGGAATGTCATCTGTTCTGGCACAAGATATAATATTGTTTTGCCTCTCGGGCGCTGTTTTAACTCTTCTTGCACTTCTCGTAAACAAAGTGTACTCTTTCCACTTCCCGCTCTACCAATCACCAATCGAAGTGACATGTAACCCCACCTTTCACTTACACAACGAACGTTAGTTTGCTACTATAATTGTATTATAGTACACGAAAAAAGACAAACGGAGTTGTTTGTCTTTTCTATACTTCTACTTCATTATATCAACCTTTTGAAAAATTCGTTTGCACCTCTTGAATTGGCCAATATCGTAAATCGACTTTACCGACAACTGTATCAGCCTTCACAAAGCCAAAGTGTCTACTATCCCAGCTCCCAAGGCGGTTATCGCCTATTACAAAAATATGACCAGCTGGCACCACCTTTTCTTTCGTTAACTCTTCTAATGTAAAATCACCTGTTAGTTGCCTTCCATTTATCTCTTTCTTGTACTTCTCTAAATAAGGCTCATCAATAAATTGACCGTTTATATACAACTTATCATGCTTATATTCAATATGGTCTCCAGGTAAACCGATAATTCGCTTTACATAGTCTTCTTTTTTATTCGCATGAAAAACGACGACATCGAACCTGTTCAAGTCCCCCACTTGATAACTCACCTTATTTACAACGAGCATATTACCATCTTGCAATGTCGGCATCATTGACTTCCCCTCTACAACGTACGTTGAAAAGAAAAACGTTCGAAAAAATACAGCTAATAGTACACCAATTAAAATTGTTCGTATCCACTCTAGGCCTTCTTTTTTCAAAGTTTTCTTCATCCGCTTCTCCCCTTACCCTTTAATAATGAAGCTTGCATTTATAAAGTGAAACTTAATCGGTGGGGGTTTTGTTCATCCCGCACCGATCGGGCAGTTTGATCCCCACCTAACTTCTCTGCTTCAGCCGAATTTTTTGGAGGGAGTTTCACGGCCCTCAAATAGTGGGACAAAGAAGACTATTCTTAATGTAGTTCTAACTTTACTTCAATTCTTTTACCGACATACCATAAAATAAAAATAACAATCGCTACAATAACTGATTTCACCGGCTTATGAATAAACGACATTAAATCATGACCGATGTACGTTAAAATAAAAATCATCACAAGCTTTCCGAATGCGAGCGCAAGTCCGAACTGTTTTACGCTAATGCGAGATAAACCAGCTACAACGTTTATAAGCGCAGACGGTGTAAACGGAAAACAAAATATAACAAACACTGGCGCGAATCCTTTCCTTTCAATCCACCCCATTGCCTTCCGCACTTTCTCATGCTTATTTACAAAAGAAAAGAAACGGCTTCGTCCAAAATGGCGGATAATGAAAAAAACAAGCATAGCACCGATTACTGATCCAAGCCATGAATAAAGGAAACCCAGCCAAAATCCAAATGCAACAGCATTCGCTAGTACAAACACAATAAGTGGTAATGCTGGAATAAGTGCCTCTATCATCGGCAAACCGATGCCAAGAAGCGGTCCGAACGCCTTATAACTTTCAACAATATGATCCATATTTTCTGGTGAAAAATACTCTTTGATTGACTGAAAATCCATTCTACACTTTACCCCTTTACTCTAATTACTACCTCTACTGTATCATTGCTTTTCTGAAAGAGGAAATGGTAGATACGACATATGGAGATGTAATTATTAAGTTTCCATGTCCTTCATTAGAATTCCTTCATTATTTAGCTATGATAATCTTTCAATATTCGACAGGATATGAAGATAATTTAGACACTATACACAAATTGTAACTTAACGGTTACGTTTGATGAAAAAGCAGAAACTACAGAAAGTAATAATTCGTCTTTTTCAAAAAAATACCCTTACTGCACGTAAGGGTATTTCTACCTATATAGAAAGAAGTATCATGTATGCCACAAATATAAAATGATATATATTCACACGACATTAAATATATATAAGGAAATCACCATTATATTGTTCCATTAAAGAACAATATATTTGTACATCTCGCTCGTTTTATTTATGAATCTTACAGCGTAAACTGTATATATAATGAAATAAAAAAAAGGATGAGTTTCCTCATCCTTTTCCTCTCACACATCTTCTTCCCTAACAAAATACACTTTCTCATAAGCTGGTCTTAATGTTGATTCATCTCTTTTATCAATTTCTTTAAAACAAGGATTTCCTTGTTTCTTCTTTCGATCTTCATATTCTGTACGCAGTTTCGCTGTACGATTTTGTTGATTTTCAAAACTACTTTTTGATATTTCTAATTTCACAGCAAGGCCATTTATAAATCGAATAATAAGATTTCCATCTTTTAATTCTCGATTACTTTCGATATAAAAATGCGACAGCCACGCGCACTCTTTTCTAGAATAAGAATAAGTAGGGAAAAAATAAAGTTGATCTGTCGGACTGATTGCAATCGGTGCTTTATGTGTAATGTGCGTTAACTCTTTCGTTCCTTCTTTTCTGCCCAAAAAACTAGATCCATGCTTACGACAACTTCTCTCTATAATATCTAGAGGCTTTTGAAATACGAAAAAAGAATCTTCCATTTCAACAACTCGCGTAACAATTTTCTTTTCACTTAGAATAACAGGAAGTAAGGCCATTGTATTTTTAGTTACAACATAATTTTCGACATAGCGTTCTACTTTACTTTCCATATCCTATTATCTCCTTTTTTCATTTTCTATTTATATTAGCAGCTGCATATATAATTTTAGCACCTATGAAAAGGAAATAGGTAACAGGTTCCGCTTTTTTACAATTTTTTATCATTTATCAAACATTTGTTAAATTATTAAATAATAGTATGCACATTCACATATTAAAACCTATACACAAAGCATTTATACTAACTAAAAATACTTATAATTACTTCTTCTTTTCACAGCATTACAACAATTAACTTTGCTATAATTAAAAGACAAATCCAATATATGGAGGTTCTTTATGGAAGAAAAAGAGATTCAACCAACTATTCACATGAAAAACAGTAGCATTGTGATCGTGAAAAATTCAGCTAGTATTATATTCGGTTTATTTTTCATTCTGCTATTCTTCGCTAAACCATTTCGTAAATCGAAATGTCCTGAATGTAAAAAACGCGAGAAGAAAAAAGCAGGGATTGAAGAGTAAAAGGCCTTCCTTTTTGGAAAGCCTTTTACTCTTCTTCATTACCTCTATAAACGTCGAGTACAACTTCATTTACATATATCTCAACAACAAAAAAAGGATGGCATGAGCCATCCTTTTTTCCATCATCAACTATAAAATTATAGTTTGATTACGTTTTTAGCTTGAGGTCCACGGTTGCCTTCTTCGATTTCGAAGCTAACTTTTTGACCTTCTTCTAAAGATTTGAAACCTTCAGTTTCGATTGCAGAGAAATGTACGAATACATCGTTTTCGCCTGGAACTTCGATGAAACCGAAGCCTTTTTCGTTGTTAAACCATTTTACTTGTCCTGTTACTGCCATGATTATTTCCTCCTAAGAAAATACAAATTATTTTAGTCTTCCTGTATAAAAAAAGAATCCACACATTATCAAACACGAAACATAAACTAGTTCTCACATACTTTTTCTCGTTCGTTTTCGGCACTTGATAATATATGGATTGCTTAATTTAACTATTCAACTGACATCATCATAGCATACTTAAAATAAAATGTACAATCTTTTTTGAAAATAACTGACAAATTAAGTTGAGTATACGCTCACAAATATATTATATTAACATGTGCAAATTTCAATATTAAATAAACAAACACAACATTTGAATACGATTACATTTCTTTTTCCGAACTGTTAAAATATAATCATATAGTGTTTACTGGAGGGGATTTATTAGATGTCAAACTACACTAACGAAGAAAAGCTAACAGGGGGAAACGTCTCAAACGTATATCGTTCTGAAAATACTGTTCGGCGGGAATTAAAGCCAGACAGTACAAAAATTCATAAGCTATTACGTCATCTAGAAAACAAAGGATTTCATTATGCCCCAAAGTTTTTGGGCATAGATGAAAAAGATAGAGAGATTTTATCATTTATAGAAGGCGACGCAGGCAATTATCCTTTAAAAGAATACATGTGGTCTAATGATGTGCTGAAAGAAATCGCAAAGATGCTCCGTCTGTACCATGATGCTGTAAGTGACTTTCCGTTATTAGATGATTGGAAACCGATGGATCATACCCCACATAACATTGAGGTTTTATGCCACAATGATTTTGCTATATATAACATTATTTTCAATAATGAAAAGCCAGTCGGTATTATTGACTTTGACGTCGCTGCTCCTGGTCCAAGAATGTGGGATATCGCTTATACGCTTTATACTTGTGTACCTTTAAGTCGAGTGTATTATACAGAATCAGGAGAAGCCGTTCATTACGACTCATCGCAACACGCAGGTCGTATTAAAGAAAGAGTGAAGTTGTTTGCTCAGTCCTACGATAAAGATATGGACGAAGATTACTTCGAAATGGTGTTACTACGTTTAGAAGGGTTATGTACATATGTGAAAAGAAAAGCACAAGAAGGAGACGGAAATTTCCAAAGAATAATTGATGAAGGACATCTAGATCATTATGAAAAAGATATGACGTTTATTCGTAAGCATGGGAAAGAATGGATCTAATATTATTTCTATTTTTGTTAGTAAATATATTTTAAGTTGTGTTACATATATCCGAATAATCGTTCATATCGTTTCTTTTCCTACCGGAACTATCACATCACTATCAAGCTAAAATCTCGAGATACCCCCTAACGAAATTTTAGCTTTCTATAGTTATGTAAGAGAATTCAGCCCATTTTTTCGTTTCACAAAAATTTTATAATAATTAAAATCACATTATAAAAATATTATATTATAATGCAACTAGTTAAAGGGAAACTTTAATCAGTGGGGTTTTGTGCATCTCCCACGTAACTTCTTTGCTCCAGCCAACTTTTGAGGCGGGAGTCTTACTGCCGCAAATAGCGGGATAAAATTACAAGGCCGTTTGCCATGGGGGATTTACATACATGAAAAAGATTTTATTTTTGTTATTGGCTACTATTATTACGTTAACATACCTTCTAGTTTTTAATAAGACTATTGATTCTGAAATTAAAGGATTCCCTATACCTTATGAAGCTAAATTAATTCATACTACTGAGGAGATAGGTGAGTATGTATATAAAGGCGATTGTTTTGAATCAGGTTTATCTATATGGTATCAAATACATATAAAATTAAAGGGATGGGATAAAACTTTTGCAGAGGGTGGAATGAAAGTTTATGAGAAGGATAATAAAAAAGTAACCGTAATATATTTAACGGGAGAAGATGTTATCAGTTTATATAAAGAGTAATAAAAGGAAGGTGATCACTTAATTGTGATCACCTTCCTTTTATTTCGTAAACTGAGCTTCTTCTGTAGAACCTTTTAACGCTGTCGTTGATGAAGTACCGCCTGTAATGACTTGTGCTACTTCATCAAAATAACCTGTTCCTACTTCGCGTTGATGGCGAGTTGCAGAGTAACCGTGTTTCTCTGCTGCGAATTCCGCTTGTTGTAATTCAGAATATGCTGCCATACCACGGTCTTTATAGCCACGTGCTAATTCAAACATGCCGTAGTTTAATGAGTGGAATCCAGCAAGTGTTACGAACTGGAACTTGTAACCGTAAGATGCGATTTCTTTTTGGAAGCTCGCAATCGTTTTTTTATCTAATTTTTGTTTCCAGTTAAATGACGGTGAACAGTTATAAGCAAGTAATTTCCCTGGATATTTTTTATGGATTGCGTCTGCAAATCGTTTTGCATCTTCTAAATTTGGTTCAGACGTTTCACACCAAACGAGGTCTGCATACGGTGCATACGCTAAACCACGTGCAATTGCTTGATCCAGTCCTGCTTTCGTACGATAAAATCCTTCTGGTGTTCTTTCTCCTGTAATAAACGCTTTATCAACCGGATCGATATCACTCGTAATTAAATCGGCTGCATCTGCATCTGTTCTTGCAACGATAATTGTCGGCACTCCCATTACGTCCGCAGCAAGGCGTGCGGAAATTAAATTACGTACCGCTGTTTGTGTCGGCAGTAATACTTTTCCACCTAAATGTCCGCATTTTTTCTCTGAAGATAATTGATCTTCAAAGTGTACACCTGATGCACCCGCTTCAATCATACCTTTCATAAGCTCGAATACGTTTAATTGTCCGCCAAATCCAGCCTCTGCATCTGCTACAATCGGTACGAAATAATCTGTATCATCGCTTCCTTCCATATGCTGAATTTGATCCGCACGTTGAAGTGTTTGGTTAATTCGTTTTACTACAGCTGGTACGCTGTTCGCTGGATATAAGCTTTGGTCTGGATACATATGTCCAGAAAGGTTTGCATCAGCCGCTACTTGCCAACCACTTAAGTAAATTGCTTTTAATCCCGCTTTCACTTGTTGCATCGCTTGGTTTCCTGTTAATGCACCAAGTGCGTTAATATAATCTTCCGTATGAAGCGATGCCCAAAGCTTCTCAGCACCGCGGCGTGCTATTGTATGTTCAATATCAATCGAACCACGCAAACGAATTACATCTTCAGCTGAATACGGACGTGTTATTCCTTTCCATCTCGTATCTAATTCCCAGTTCTCTTGTAATTTATCGATTCTTTCGTTTTTCATTTATTCCATCCCCTTTTCACTTTATAAAATTTCATAACCCGGTAATGTTAAAAATGGTACGAACTCATCATTCCGAACGAGGTTTGTAAACAATGTTGTCGCCTCTTGGAATCTCCCTTTCTTAAAGGCTTCTTTACCAATCTCTCTTTCTATCTTTACTAATTCTTCTTCTTTCCATTCTTCCATTAATTCGAGCGTAATATTGCGGCCATCATTTAGCTTTCCGCCTTCATGACGAATCCATTGCCATATTTGTGCTCTGGAGATTTCCGCAGTTGCTGCATCTTCCATTAAGTTATAAATTGGCGCTGCTCCCCGTCCACTTAACCAAGATGCAATATATTGAATACCTACACTAATATTCGTGCGAAGACCTTCTTCTGTAATCGTTCCCACTGGTACTTCTAATAAATCTTTTTCTGTAACACGTATTTCTTCACGTTTCCTAAAAATTTGATTCGGCGTTTTCATAATGTGATTAAATACTTCCATTGCAACCGGTACAAGTCCCGGGTGGGCAACCCAAGTCCCATCATGACCGTCTAAAGCTTCACGCTCCTTATCAGCACGCACCTTTTCGAAAGCCGCTTCATTCGCTTCTGGATTATTTTTAATCGGAATTTGTGCTGCCATTCCTCCGATTGCTGGTGCATTACGGCGATGACATGTTTGAATTACTTTTAAAGAATACGCGCGCATAAACGGCGCCGTCATCGTGACTTGCGCTCTATCTGGCAGTAAAAATTCATTATGATTACGGAAACCCTTTAAGAAGCTGAAAATGTAATCCCATCTTCCGCAGTTTAAGCCAGCAGAATGATCTTTTAGCTCATACAAAATTTCATCCATTTCAAACGAAGCGTGAATCGTTTCCAATAGCACAGTCGCTTTAATTGTTCCGTTTGGAATACCGATGTATTTTTGAGCAAATACGAATACATCGTTCCATAATCTCGCTTCTAAATAACTTTCCATTTTCGGTAAGTAAAAGTACGGGCCACTTCCTTTTTCTAAAAGTGCCTTCGCATTATGGAAAAAATACAGACCAAAATCCACTAAGCTGCCGGACATATTTTTCCCATCAACTTGCATATGCTTTTCCTCTAAATGCCATCCTCTTGGACGCACAATGAGTACAGCTGTTTTATCATTTAATCTATATTCTTTTCCTTTATCATTTTTGTGTGAGATCGTTCCCTTTACTGCATCTCGTAAGTTAATTTGGCCTTCAATTGCATTTTCCCAAGTTGGTGAATTCGAATCTTCAAAATCCGCCATAAAAAGATGAGCTCCTGAATTTAAAGCGTTAATGACCATCTTTCTATCTACCGGCCCAGTAATCTCTACGCGGCGATCCTCTAAATCTTTCGGAAGCTTGGCGATTGTCCAATCCGTTTCACGTATGTGCTTTGTTTCTTCTAAAAACTTCGGAAACTCCCCTGCATCAATTCTTTTTTGTTTCTCTACACGTTTTTGTAATAGTTCTGTGCGGCGCTCATTGAAATTTTCATGTAGTTCCTTTAAAAAACTAAGCACCTCAGGTGTCAATATTTCGTTGTACGCTGGTAACATTTCTCCGGGCAATGTAACCCGTGAAGTTTGCGTCGACATATTAGCATCCCCTTCTTAAACTGTTTTATAACAGATTTGATTTTATGTTTTATATTATATAACAAATCTTCAGAAAAGGAAGTTTTTTTTGAAAATTCATTTCATTTTTTTTTGAAAACGCCGTTCTTTCGTGCTCTATTCCATACAAAAAAGGCTACTGTTATACAACAACGGCCTTTTCGTAACATCTTCCAAAATTAAAAATGAAATTATATCAAATACAACTTTACATTTCAGAGGTAGCACTTCCCTTCACCGATAGCTCCTTTTCTCTTCCTTTACGAAAAGTGAGTGCCATTCCTACAAAAATAAGGACAATCCCTGCAACTTGCATACTAGTCGGTCTAAATCCGGTAAAGACCGTATCTAACAAAATTGCAACAGCAGGATCTAAAAACACTAATACAGAAATAAGTCTCGTCGATAAATCTCTTAAACTGTCAAAAAACAAGTAATATACAAACCCAGTATGTATAAGTCCTGTTGCCGTTATCATCATCCAGTTCGTCTCTGTTAAACCTTGAAACTGTCCGAAATCCACAAATGGTAACAATAAAAATATACCTAAAAACGTTTGTACAAATGTCATCGCATATGCACTCGTATGCTTGATTCCTTTTCCTAATAAAGTCGTAAAAGCATAAAATAACGCTGCAAGTAGTGCCCATACCATTCCAGATGACATGAGTTTCTCGAGCGACACACTTCCATCTACTCCAGCTACTAAAACCGTGCCGAGGAAACAAATGACAATGGACATAACGGCAAACGCTGTTAGCCTCTCTTTAAATACGATACTCCCAATCATTAATACGATAATTGGAGCGAGATGATAGACAGAAATTGCAATTGTAATTGACATAACTTCAAACGCTTTAAATAGAAATACCCAGTTAAAAACGAGAAATACGCCGCACGCTAATATTTGCACAATCTCTTTTTTATTCCACTTTTCATTTTTATATTGTCCAGTCACTAACCAACATAACGCTAAAAATATAGTTGCACAAATACAACGAACAAATACTAATTCAAAAGACGGTAAACCTGTTTGGACAGAAAAAAATCCAATTGATCCGAAAATAGACATCGAAAGGATCATTTTTATAGTCGGCATTGATTTTTTATTGTACACCCTTTCTCTCCTCCTACAATCACTCTCTTATAAAACTAAAAATTCTAAAAACATTACTTATTATTATATATTACAATCAAAAAATTGTAAAAAACTAGAATATAACGAGTGACATCCACACAAAATTTTCATAATAAAAAATCATCCTTTTGTATTCCATAGGATGATTTTTTATACGTATTGAGAGGTCTATATATTTATAAAGACTTACATATACTCTACTATTTTTGAAGAGTAAATTGGGAAACTATTTGTTTTAGTCCTCCTGCTACGTTGTGCAGATGTTCAATTGAAGTCGAAATCTCTTGAACAGATTTTTCTTGCTGTTGAATAGACTCTTTTACCCTATCAGTTCGATCAGATGATCTTTGAGAAATTTGCGCCATATCTTCTGTAGAAGCAGAAATCTCCTCACTACTCGCTGCAATTTCATCTGTAGACATAGATACCGTTTGAATTTGCTCAGATACTTGCTGCACTTTTTCTGTAATAGTTCCAAATACTTTTTCTGTATGCATTACTACTTGTGTACCTGCCTGTACCTCATTATCTACTTTCCCCATCATATGTACCGTATGATTCGTTGTTCCCATAACTTGAGTAATAAGCTTCTCAATTTGTTTAGCAGAATCACTAGATTGTTCTGCTAATTTTCGTACTTCATCTGCCACAATTGCAAATCCTCTACCACTTTCTCCAGCACGTGCAGCCTCAATTGCGGCGTTTAATGCTAATAAGTTAATCTGAGAGGTAATACCTTGCATAACATCAATGATTTTAACAATTTCTTCTGATTGTTCTTTCATCGTCTCTACTTGTTTCACACCGCTATGTACTGAATTTTGGATTGTATCCATCTGCTGAATCATTTGTTTCATTAATTTGTTACCACTCTCTGCATCTAATGCTGATTGAGCAGACAATTCATTTACAGAGGATGATGTATTCACTATGCTCTGCATTCCTTGTGTCAACTCTTCCATCGCACCCGCAGTCTGTTCCATTGCTTGCATTTGGCTCTCTGCGCCATTGGCAACTTCTTCAATATCCATAGTGATTTTCTTTGCTGCACCGCTAGATACTTCTGATGCAGATACTACTCCGTCTGCATGTTGGAATAAAAGCTGAATATTATTCTCTACTTCTTGCATATTTGTTCTTAGCCCTGCAATCATCTCGTTAAAATCACTTACTAATATACCTAATTCATCTTTAGCATTATAATCACCATGTACAGTTAAATCTCCCTCTTTTGCTCTTTCCATCATACGACTAACCGTTTGTAAAGGAGCAACTATAAGCTGGCTAATAATATAACTTACTATACATATAATGATTGTAGTAACTACTGCAAGAATGATAAAGGTAATAACGGACCGATCTATCATTTTTTGAGAATCTTTAAATACTTGGTCAGCTAAGTTTGAAACATAAGTTTCTAAATCTACAGCATAACCAGCTAACTCTACTCCCTTCGGTTTTAAGTCCTTTTGAAATTCGTTTACCATTTGAGATTCATTTGTTCCCTTCGCTTTGTCAAACAACTTCTTATATGTCTCCATATAACTTGGCAAAGATTTCTTCATCTTCTGAAACAGCTCATCCTCTTGCTTACTTAAATTAACGCCATCATCATATTCTTTTAATAAAGAATCATATTTTTTAAGATCCTTTTCAACATTACTAATAATCCCTTCTTTATTTGTCTCCTCATTTTGTGACGTTGTAATTAATTCTAGTAAGTTATATTCTAGTGAATTTTGTGTACGAAGCATTCCTTCTAATATAACTGCAGAATTTTGATAATCATCTACTACAATCTCTGTATCGCGCTTAATCTTATTAATAGAATTAATTGCTACACAGCTCATAATTGTCATGCCCAAAACTGCTAATGAGATAAGTAAGAATAATTTATGTTTCACTTTTAAATTTTGTAAAAAATACATATTTCCACCTTTATTCCTTTATATATAGATTTTTAGAATTTTATAGCTTATTATTTACAAAATCTCAATAAAAAGCAATGATAAATATTCCCAATACCAAACTGATATTTCTATAAAAAAGAAGTAGCATAATCGCTACTTCTTGTTTTTTTGTTTCTCATATTGTTCAAACGTATGAATTCTTTCAAAAATTGGTGGATGTGTGTATAAGAAAAATTTTACTAACGCTGGTGGATTCACTTGACTTAAACTTGTTTTTGATAAATATTGAAAAGTTTTCACACCTGATTTCCCATCTTTCGTCATATTTAAAGCGTATTGATCGGCCGCGCGTTCTTCTATTCGTGAAACGTAGTTTGTTGCTGGTTGTGATGCAAAGGATAGTACAGAAGAAATTAAGAAAAATAAAGGTAAAATTGAAAAACATGCCATTTTGGAAATTTGCAGCGTATCTCCCCATTTTCGAATACACATATTTAAAATACGACTAATTACATACATACCTATAAACGATATGAAAATATAACTCGCAACGCCCCAATATATATGTTTCATTACGTAATGTCCCATTTCATGGGCCATAATAAATAAAATCTCTTTATCTTTTAATTGCTTAAGCGTTGTATCCCACATTACAATACGCGAGTTAAGGCCAATTCCTGTTACATATGCATTTAACGAATTCGTTTTTTCCGACATATTTACTTCATATACGTGTTTAGCAGGAATGTCAGCTTTGTCTGCCATCGCTAAAATTTTCGTTTCTAACTCTTTATTTTTCAGCGTCGAGAAGTCATTGTAAAGCGGATCAATAATAACAGGTTGCACGAACGTTAAGAAAATTGTAAACGGTACAGAGAGTGCCCATCCTGCTAGCCACCATCTCTTCGGAAATTTACGGATAAGCCATAAAAGAACTGTAACAATGAGTAACATCGTCGCATAATTAACCCAAAAATCGATAACGTGATCTTTTATCCAGCTTTGTGTACTTTGCGTGGAAATACCGTAATCAACGGACACTTTACGGCCGATCCATTGCATCGGTAATGCAAGAATGGTTGTCAGTAGTGATAAATAAAAGAAATAAATCGCAATTTGTAAGACATTTATTTTGGTCGTTTCCTTCGACCACTTCTCAAACTTTTTTGAAATACCGAGCACGAGTACAAATAATAAAATAATCCATTCAAGGGGCGTCGCTAAAAAGAAAAGTAAATTTTTCACGCGCGAATAATCTTGGCTTAGCGTAAGCTCTTTCGCATTCATAAAGGTTTCTGGATCTGCACTCGTTCCTTTATACATGTCCGGAATGAGTTCATGATTCCATCCAAATAAATACCAATATATAAATAACGCAAATCCAACGTACAAAAAAAGCGACCACCCAATAACTTTCCTCACGTTATTCCCTCCTCTATGCTGCCTGTCTATTATTATTGTAAGTTCGTACATGCTAAATTAGAACAAGCTAATTACGAGAATTGCTCGAGAGCCTTCTATTTACATAAAGTGAAACTTTAATCAGTGGGGGTTTTCTTCATCCCCCACTGATTATTAGCCTTCACCAATCGGGCTTTTACGGGCAGTTAATGCGGGATAAAAAAAACTCTTCTACATAAGAAGAGTTTCACCTATTTTTAGACACTTTCCTCGGTTCATAATTCGGAATAAGAAAAGCACTTACAAACCAGCACATTAAACCAGCGCCTTTTACATATTTTACATATTCATAGTCTTGAAAAAATAGCGTCGTTATAATAATCGTAAAAAAACCTACTAAAACAAATATATACCCTATTTGTTTCTTCGATAACATAAGTACTTATCCCCCTTAAGGCAGTACATCTATTAACAAACTGAAATCTTGTACAGAAAAAGAACTATATTTCATAATACCTTGTACAGCTAAAAGTAAAACAAGACCGATCACACACATATAGTTAACACTTTCGCCACCCTTTTTTTCAGTAACCATGCCACCACTTATACATAAGACCCCTAATAAATGGAGCGCTAAATACATGAAAAAGTAGGCTTCCTCCCAGCGGAGAATAACATTTACTGTCGTTATTAGCACTATGCTAAGTAAAATCAAATAAAAAAACTTATTTGATGATATTGTTTCATTCATATAATTTTATACATTCCTTTCAAATTTAGAATTAATGATGTCTCAAAGCTATAAAGTAAATGATTGTTTTCATACCATAAAACAAAAGGAAAGCTCCCATTACTTTCGCGAATACTTTATGAACCCGCACATACTTCTCTTCATTTTTTCTGAAGATACGCTTCATCATTGCTTCTAACATTAGACTGAATATTATTAAAATCCCTAATACAATAAGAAGAGAAATAATATTTTCTTTTAAATGAGTACTAGAAAATAAGTAATACTCCGGAAACACAATTGTATCTACTACAGGTTAAAAAGCCAATGACAAAAGCCTTTATCACACATATCTGTAATAGACGTAGCATCTATAATGTCTTTCAATATTTTTTCAATCGTTTTCTTCGTCTCATTTATCTCCCACTACATCTGCAAAACTCTCTACCTGCTCTGCGTATATAACTGGCACTTCTTTACTCCAGTATTTGCGGTTAACAAATAAAAAGATGAGTACTAAATTTAATCCTGTTATAAAAATAATCAGTCCTGGAAAGAACGTCGTATAGTTTGAGAAATCTGCAAAACTCATGATCTTCTCTCTACTTACTAGGAACGATGCACAAAGTACAAATGTATTATTTAACATATGTATCGCAATTGGCATGAGTAAGCTTTTCGTACGAATATATACGATTGATAATACGATACTAAATACGGCGGCACCGAGAAAATCGACATGTAATATCGCAAATAAAAGTGCCACTGCAATCATCGCTATACTCGTTCCCCATTTCGCAGCAAAGCGCTGAAGTAAAAATCCACGAAAAACAAATTCTCCAATAATAGGTGCGATAAATACAACCATAATAAATTGATATATATATCCCCCGGCACTATCTACAATCGGTTTGTGTAAAGCATTCATAATAAAATCTGGTGTAATCCATGCAAAGCTGTACATGTATAAAATCAGATACCCGTAACTGAACATGCACAACATAATCGTAATGTATATAACTTGCACCAAGTTAAATGTTTCATTTTTATTAAGAAATAATGAAAATGAAACACGGTGCTTTCTATACTCATAAAAAATCCATGCAATCGGAAGGATATAAAATATAAGTATATTTATAAAAGATGAATTTTGTATATGAAATGTACTTTCTAGCAATTTTTCACTACTTCTCGCTACTAAAATTAATAGTGCAAATACAATTAAAAAATATCTAGCTCGCATCATTTGAAACGGATTCACACTCATCTCCTCCCCTATGTTACTTTTATCATATCATTTGATTCTTAATTTTTTATAAAAGAAAACCTTAAATTTTCCTTAAAAATTCCATATGTTACAAAAAGATGATATGATATTCGAGGAAATTAAGGGGGATTCTTATGTATCAAGCAAATATATTACTCGTCGATGATGAAACAGCAATTTTACAACTACTAACTACCATTCTTGAAAAAGAAGGTTTTTCTCATATTACAACTGCAACATCAGCTGAATTAGCTTTATCTCTCATCGAACAAAACAATTACGATTTAATTATTTTAGATGTCATGCTTCCTGGACAATCTGGTTTTGATATTTGTCCAATTATTCGCCAACAAACAGATTGTCCGATTTTCTTCCTATCAGCGAAGGCATCTGATCTAGATAAAATATCTGGATTTTCATACGGTGCAGATGATTATATTACGAAGCCATTTAATCCATTAGAAGTCGTAGCTCGTATGAAAGCACAACTTCGAAGACATATGAAACAAACCGTACCACACGAACAAAAAGCACACTCCATTTCATTTGGGAGATTTGAAATTGATCAACATTCCGCAGAACTTACAGTAAATGGACACGTTGTCGAATGTTCCGCTCAACTGTTTCAACTACTACTCTTCTTTTGTGAGAATCCGAACTACGTATTTTCGAAAGAAGAAATATACGAAAAAGTTTGGGGAGCACCCGCCTATAATGGCGATGACAATACTGTTATGGTCCACATTCGAAAGCTACGCGAAAAAATTGAACAAGACCCAAGTAAACCAGAATACATAAAAACTGTTCGCGGACTTGGCTATAAGTTCGTTACAAAGTAGGGTGACAATATGAATCTTAATAAACGACTTATCATCCAATTTATACTGCAACACGTTTTTGTTTTAGTTACATTACTTATTGCTGTAGTCGCTGCTTTCACTTATTTAATTTTTCTTGTTACTAGTATTTCATACGAACCTAATATTCCGGATTCTGATAGTTTTACAATTTCAAGATATATCTCTTCAGAAGATGGCGATATTACGTTAAAAAAGGAAGTAAAAGATTTAATTAAAGAGAAAAATGATTGGATTCAGATTGTAGAAGAAAACGGCAAAGTCCTCTATCAATTTAATACACCAAGTGATGTCCCAACTTCTTATACGAAAACATCTTTACTCGCACATATACAGAATCATATAGAAAGCCCTTATACATTTACATATTGGGAAATTGAAGTAGAAGAAAAGAACGTACTTGTTATTTATGGCGGTATGTTAAAAAGTAATGCATTACTAAAAACAATTCAGAAAGAACACCCTTCTGTTTCTACAGATTCGTTCACATTAACGGAACAAGAAAAACAGTTACTCTCTAAAGAAAAAGCAACAATGCAAATATTTAATCATAATGGCGAAGAGGTTTTTTCCTATCCGACTGGAAAGAAAAAAACACTTTCAACAATACAGACTGCTCTTAACGAAAAAGAACCGTGGAATCATAAAGAAAACACGTCTAGCTTTTACGATGCAAATAGCGGTCAGCTTCTCGTCATTACCGCAAAAAATGAACGCTACTATCCAGATGATGAAATTGAGGATATATTTACTAAGAAGTTTCTAATCGGATGTGGATTAATCCTTCTTATCGTCTTTGTTTATTTAGTCATTCTATCTATTTGGTACGGAAATAAGTTTGGGAAACCGTTACTACACGCAATGCGTTGGCTTAAAAATATCGCTGGTGGAAAATATGAAGAGCCTGTTAGTAAAAAAGGAAAACCAGTTCGATTCAGGCGATCTGGTAAAGAAAAATGGTCATTTCGCTTATTTAGAGATGTTACTAGCTCACTAGAGCACCTTTCAATTACACTCAAAAAAAATGATGCGATGAGGCAAGTACTGCAGCAAACACGTGAAGAATGGATTACCGGTCTAACGCACGATTTAAAAACACCACTTAGCTCTATATATGGCTACGCATTATTACTAGAATCAAAGCAGTATAACTGGACTGATCGTGACATTCAGCAATTCGGCAGCGTTATGAAAGAGAAATCTCAATATATGACTACACTAATTGACGATTTAAGCTTAACGTATCAATTAAAAAACAATAGCCTTCCTGCCCAGCACGTAAACATTGAAATGAATCAATTCGTCCAAAAAGTATTATTACAATTTATTAATAATCCGACACTGCAAAATCAAAATATTGAATTCGTACCGAGCTCAAATAAAATTCAATATTTCATTGAAGAAAAATGGTTCCAGCGTATTATCGAAAACTTACTAGCAAACGCTGTGAAACATAATAATGAAACGACAAACGTAATCGTAAAGCTTTCGCAGGATGTAAATTCATTTACACTATCTATTTCAGATAACGGAAAAGGAATGGACGATAAAACGAAAGAACTTCTATTCGAGCGATATTACAGAGGAACGAATACAGAAGAAAGCAACATCGGAACTGGACTTGGTCTCGCCATTACGAAACAGCTCGTTCATGCCCATAACGGGACAATTTCTATTGATAGTGAACTCGGGAAAGGAACGACGATTGTTCTTGTATTTCCGTTTCGTTCGTAGGAAAGGCGCTATGTGGCGTCTTTTCTCTTTTGGAGTGATTTTTTGGTAAATGAAATTATATCGCGTGTCTTTTATCAGTGGTTCGTCGGTAAAAGAAATTATATCGGCGATTTTCTAAATATATCGGCGCAACTCGAAATATATCAGCGATTTTTCAAATATATCGACCGCAACTCGAAATATATCAGCGATTTTCCAGATATATCGATTTGTCGACAAAAATCATCAAATATAGCAATCTATATGATAAGAGGATCTGTATTTCATACTTCTTACAAAAAACAATTCAATATTCTCCCCGTATTACGGATAAAAAAGCGAACCTCTCTGGTTCGCTTTTCCCCTATTATTTCTTCTTCACTGGTAGCCAAAGTTCAATTTGAGCAAACTCACTTTTATCTGCATGGGAACGCTCATCATATAGTTCAAACTCTGTAACGCCGCAATGTTCATATCCTGAATGCGGGAACCATTCTGAGAATACTGCATTCCACGTTTGATGAATAGACGACACCATTTCTGCATGAGGAACTTTCGGTGTTGTAAATACGGCATATGTTGCTGCTGGGAATGTACGCTTTGCAATTTCATTTGGTACATTTTCAAAGCCTGTAACTTCCATTCCGATAATATAAGTGAAGTCCCCTGTTTCTAAATTAAAATCAGTACATAATCCAAGCTCTACCCATTGACTCGTATCTTTACGATTCGGAATTGTCGTTCCAAGATCTTTTTGTAAATATTCTTGCCAAAATGTTGGAATGTCTTGATGGTTTTTTCCTTCTTTACTTGTCGTCTTCAGTTCATAACCTGCCATTAAAAATTCTGGTTTATTTACAATACGATATTCCATTTGTATGCCCCCTAAATACGGATTTAATTTTCTTTGTTTTACATTCACACTGTAATACATCGGTGTTTCAATTTCTTGTTTTCGATATTCACTCGGTGTCATTTGAAATAA
Organism: Bacillus cereus group sp. N12; assembly: GCF_016483575.1. NCBI lineage: Bacteria > Bacillati > Bacillota > Bacilli > Caryophanales > Bacillaceae > Bacillus > Bacillus cereus group sp. N12. Next base: position 56,312 of record NZ_JAEHBO010000013.1, on the reverse strand, counting down.
TTTTTTAAAGGCTCTCGTGAACGTTTCGTGAGATTGAAAGCCATGCTCAAATGCGATATCAATAACTTTTTCATCCGTATGAGAAAGTTGATAAGCTGCCCGGGCTAACCTCCTCTTTCGAACATACTCCATTACCGTATCACCTACTAACGCCTGAAATACACGATGAAAATGCGACTCAGAAAAACCTGCAATGCGAGCTAAATTACGCAGCGTCTGTTTTTCCATTACATCTTCCTCAATATAATCAATGGACCTTTGAATTTGTGTTTCATAGCTTTCCATCTCTGTTCACCCGCCTTATATGTATTATGATAAAAGAGAATCCTATCCAATTCTTGACGTTTTTTACTATAATTTTAAAAACAAATGTAACTTTTTTATATGTATTTCGTTGTTATGTATGAAGGGAGGGAAATTAGTGAAACGCAAACAATCATTAGAAGACATTTATTCAGATCATATGCATGATTTATTTCGCTATCTTCTCTCCCTAACCGGAGATTCCCACTACGCGGAAGATCTTATGCAAGAAACATTTTACCGAATGCTCGTCCATATTGACTATTACAAAGGAGAAGAAATTAGACCTTGGTTATTTACAATTGCCTACAACGCCTTTATCGATTGGTATCGAAAAGAAAAGAAAAGAAATATAAAACAACTGAAGTTGCAGAATTCCATTTACCAAACGTGCCAAGTACAGAACATGCATATTTCGTAAAACATGAGATTACTAGTTGGTTAGACCGTTTATCCTCACTTCCGCTCGAAAGACGAAACGTGCTGCTACTACGAGATTACTACGGATTCTCTTATAAGGAAATAGCAGAAATGACCGGTCTCTCATTAGCGAAAGTGAAAATTGAATTACACCGCGGACGAAAAGAAGCAAAAAGCATAAAGGAGTGATACAGATGGGTTGTGCAGAGTTTAAAAAACTATGGGAAAAGTACGAAAACGGAACGCTCACGCATGATGAACAAGAGCAGTTAGAAAGTCATATAGAAACTTGTGCAGAATGTGAAGCTCATTTAGATGAATTGCTTACGAAGAGTGAACCCGTAAAGAAAAAATTACCGCCAAAAAATCTTAAAGTTCCTTTTTGGAGAATTAAGTGGAAACATCGGTTACAAACGTTTGGTTTTATATTATCCATTTGCATCGTTATATATATAATCGGCGGGGTATTATCAGCCTTTTATTTTCAAGCTAATAATGATAAAAGGCTAGAAGAAATTAGAGAGGTTCCTTCACTTGCACTTGAAGCAACGATCCCAAATAGCCGCGTTATGGGGGGCGGAACAAGTGTAGAAGCTTTTTTCCGTACGAACAGCAGCTTTGATTTAGTAAGAACCGTCGGTAAAAAAGAAATGCCACTCGGTACAGTAGAAACAAAAAGCTTCTTATCATCTGTAGATGTCACGAAACAAACTTGGATGAATCCGTTCTATCAACCAAAGCTTTTCTTTGTTCATCCTAAAACAAAGCAGGGTGATGATCTAAAGGATTCCTCAAAAAAAGTATGGGATACACTTGCAAAAGTACATGATGGCACGGTTGCAGAAGCAGCAATTTCTTTTGATAAAGCTTACACTTTAAAAGAATTAGAACCGCTTTTATATAGCATATTTGAAGCACAAGAACTCCCCCCAACTCCTGTATGGTACGCTTTAGATACAGGACAAGAAAGAAAAAATGCAGAAGACTATATCCTCCATGGCGGAGAAACTATAGGATTTCCAGAACATGTAAGATTCCTCGGTAATGAAACTGACAGGCAGAAAACGCAAGAAGACAAAGTAATCGAAATGATGCGCGTCCTTTCTACCCATAAAAAAACGGTAAGCAAAATAGCTGCGCTTCCAGAAAACGAACTAAACTTAGATAAACGTTATCAATATGTAAAAGATAACGGCGTAAAAGTATATGGCATTGTCATTACCGGCCCGTCGAAAGAATTATTAAAATTACAAAACTCCCCGCACGTACGTTATGCGACTCTTGGAGATATTGAGATGTGGAATTGGTTTGATAATTAACAGGAAAGAAGTAGAGCATCCAAAAGTGATGCTCTACTTCTTTTTAATTAGAAATCACTTTCACATACATCCCTCTCACCGATTTTTCATAAGCGATATCGCTCATCTCTCTTATTTTTTCTGATACGACAGTTGACTGAACGATTTTCCCTTCACGAAGTAATGGCGGATCAATAAGACGGACTTTATTTTTCTGATGTAAATCATACTCACTTCTATCTTCTCTTACTTTTACATTTGGATGGACTTTTCTTAATAAAGCATGTATTTCTGAATCGTTACATAGCTGCAATTTTACTATAAGCTCATGATCTTCAAGAAGAAAATCCTCTGCATGAATAACTTGTTTATGAAGAGCTAACTTTAACGTCTTAGCTAACATATCATTTCCGTAAATATTAGTTGGTTGCATAAAGAAATCGATTACTTCTTTGTAATACGTTTCTGTAAACCATTCTGCCATTTTGATATTTTGAAGAACCATTTTCCCATCTACTTCGATGACATCCGATAAAAAATTGTGAACTTCTTCTAAAGAAACATATCCGTATGTATACATATCTCGTAATGTGTAATCCACCCGGTCTGCACATAATTCCGGCGCGGATCTTTCCAGTAACGTCCACTTCGAATCATCTAACAAAATATCTTCATAGTTATAACCATACTTTGAAAGAATTGCTGGAATTTCTGAGTTTTTCACAACAGAACTAAATATCTCTTCATGATAACTTTCATTCATATTATCAAAAACGTAATCTATTACATGAGAAAAAGTAGTATGTGATACGTCATGCAGTAAACCAGCAATCTGTTCTTCTACCGAACCACCTAGTTTTTTTATTAACAACATAACACCAACTGAATGATTAAATCGCGTTACATTCCATTTCTCATTCATTAAGTAACTTGCTCCGGCTTGATGAATCCCCTTCAACCTTTGCACTGGTTTACTTAAAATTAATTCTTCTAACACTTGATCTACTTCAAATTCTCCGTATAGTACATCTGATATGATCACTTACAGTCCCCCTTTTCAAGCAGAGTCTTTTTATAATATCTCTTTTTTAAAGAAGAGTAAATATACTATTCTGTCATTCCAATATGAACGTTCTGTTTTCAAAAAAGCGGTCCTCTATTCTCATCAAGTTAAATCATAAAAATTAAAATATTCCCACAGTTCTTCTTTTTTGTTTTAATAGATTCATAAATGCATATTCATTTAAAAACAGAAATAATTTGAAATCGCTTCACCATTATAGTATGAAAGGTCGGATAACTATGGATAGTTATTTTCCAAAAGCGGGGAAGCTCATTGGTGGAATCATTATACTTCTTATTTTACTTTCATCTCTTTGGCTTATATGGATCGGAGAAACAAACATTCGTTACAGTGGGGATCATACGGGCACACTGCCTTTTTGGAACAAATGGATTCCTGTTATTGTCGGTATACTCCTTGTTCGTTTCTTACCATCTCATCATAAAAACTATAATCCCCTTCAACAATTTGAACTAAGGCGCATCATAATTCAAACTGTTATTTTATTCTCGAGTGGTTCCCTCTTCACGATTTGTCTCCTCACCACGAACTTTGAAGGAATGACATTACAATTGTGGTTTATGATATTTAAAATTATTTTATTATTATTCACTCCATTCATGCTTCTTTTGTTTTATAAAAGTAACCCCGAAAAAGAACGACAAAAGCCTGTAAAATCAACGGGAGGTAATAGATGGTATCGGTTTACACCACTTATTGTCATTATAGTCTGGGGTTACTTCAACTTCTTTTCTACATTCTCTACACCATTTGTTTCAGCGAGAATGGAACCCACGATTTTAATCTTAATTTTACTTGTAGGATTTCTTATAAATAGTGTACTGGAAGAGCTTTTTTATAGAGTTTGGTTGCAAACACGTTTGGAACTATTACTAGGTACTTGGCCGGCTATACTTCTTACATCATTGTTATGGGCAAGCTGGCATATTGCATTACACGGCTCTGGTCATTGGGATATTGATACAGCTACGGTCATTGTGAACCATGGTATCGTAGGTCTATTCCTTGGATATTTGTGGGCGCGTTATCGCAAGGTATGGGTAATTATTATTGTTCATGGATTAATTAATGCACATCCACAACAACTAATTGAGATTATATTCAAGTAAAGGTCGCGATTACGAAATAAAAAATAAAAGGGATTATACATATTAATCATGTATAATCCCTTTTATTTAACCTTATTCAAACGTAACTTCTACCTGCACAATCTCCGACCTACTACCAAGTCTAAGCGGCGGTCCCCAAAATCCGAATCCAGAAGAAACAATTGCGTGGAATGCGCCTTTTTGTGCGTATCCCCAGTCTAGCTCGTACATTCTTCTCGTTACAATATGATTTGGTGCCATTTGTCCGCGGTGCGTGTGACCGGATAATAATAAGTCTACACCTGCCGCTGCTGCTTGTTTTAACTCAAATGGCTGGTGATCCATTGCTATAACAGGCATCGATTTATCCACTATATTCATAAGTTGTTCAAAGCTTTGGCGATCTCGCTCTGTTTTATCTCTTCTTCCAACGAGATAAAAGTCATCTTTAATTGTGATCACTTCATCTAAAAGAATACGAATATCAATCTTATCCATCTCTTGTAAAAACTCTGGAACCGCTCTGCCGTAGTATTCATGGTTTCCTAAAACACCATATACGCCTAATGGAGCTTTCATTTGTTTCATAATATGACCCATGTTTTTTTGAATAAATACCCCTGGATGATCATCGATAATATCCCCTGGCAGTAAAATAATATCAGGCTGCATTTCATTTACGTGACGGACAAGTCTTTTTAAATGCGAAACACCAGACAGTTTACCGAAATGCATATCAGAAGCCATCGCAATACGTAAACTTTTGCGGCCCTTCACCTTTTTCGGTATGTGCACTTCATATTTTCTTACTACCGGACTATACGCATTAAATACTCCATATGCAAAGATAAAGATAAACGCAGCTAACACAGCCGCCCCTGTCCAAATAATTGCTGTTTCTTTCTCAACCGAAAACTGTAAAAGAAAGACTGTTATATCAGCTAACGGCAATAACATAAGGGCGTATTGTATGACTGCAAACCAAATTGAACCAATCGTTCGAAGGAATGGGAGAAACTTAAACACTTGCACGAGAATATACGCATAAGAAATAAATCCGACTACGAAAGCATAATACCCCCAGGACTCCCAGCCAAATACTGCATGAAGCCAAACCCATCCGTTCCAGCCGATGTAAAACATAAGTAGCGTGTATATAATTAACATAGTAAATATATTGAAATAACGAAGATTCTTCACAGCTAGCCTCCTTATTGATTTCTTCTATTATAACTTGTTATGCACGTTTAACGTAAATATTAAGCACAGCAATCTTCACAATAAAAACATTGATAAGCACATCGTTTTAAAATTTTTAGGAACTGCTGTAATGGGCATTTTAGAATCTTACGTGTTAGGTGAAATTGATAATGATATTGAATATGTTGCGATGCAGGTTGGGTTGGAAACAACGTAAAAGATGTTGATCAAAAAACATTTAATAAATCATTTACACTAGATTGAAAGAATAAAAAATTAGTAGAGAAAAAATAAAGAAAACCGAACCGCCACTTAGATGACGGTTCGGTTTTTAAAGTTCATTACCTTACTTTCAACAATTGAGCTAGCTCTTTAAGACTCCCTCTCAAAGAAAGTTCGTTATTTATGTTAAAATATTGCGAGTAAGTTTCTGTCCTTAACGATTTTATCACGTATTAAACAAAATCATTTAAAAACGAAGAAAGGATGGTACTAACATGGAAAACTTATCAGATTTACATAAAGAGGAATCAATAAAATCCTTACAGTCCACAATCCGTAAACTCGAAAGTGCCTTGTCACAAATGACTCAGAAAGGCTCAAATACTACGTTAGTAAAGAAACGCCTTCAGGCAGCTTGTATCGGCTTAGCAATGCTAGAGAGTGTTTGGAATCAAAAACCTCATCATTACAACCAGGAAGATTTAGCAGCAGCTCGCAATGTTCTTACCGGTTTGCTTCCATCAATTGAAAAAATTTACGTTAAGTCAAAGGTTGGTAGTCCTCAAAGAACTCTTTTAGAAAGAAGGATTAAATCGTTGGAACTTGCTATTCAAGCGATTAATAACACTTCTAATGAGTAACTTTTCCAACTAAAAAGTGGCAGGTGCTTTCATTCATTAAGAACAAAACAACTGTAAAGAGCCTTACTACAAACGTGTAGCAAGGCTTTTATTTCGAGCTTTATTATTTATAAGTACAATTATAAGCAGATTAATTTATCGTCTTAAACCCATTGTACTCATCCTTTTATTGATAACAATTATCAATAAATATCAAAAATAATAAACACCCCATCAAATGATGAATGTTTATTTATTACACAAATATGCTTTACGATCATTTTTAAATAATAAATAGTGCGCTGTATGAACTTTCCTCTCCAAATAATCAATTGAATACGTACCAGATGGATCTACTAAATCACCAATTGCTCCTGAAAGCTGGTCAATTACTTTCTGCAGTGTTTCTAAGTTTTTCTTCTCATTTTCAGCGTTCATTTCATCCATAATGTCACAAATAAGATATTGCACTCGCCGCAAACGTAATTCCTTCTGCTCCATGTATATCTCCTCCCTACTAGTCATATTACGGTTTAAATATATGGCGTCATAGCTTAACCAATGCAAAAAAATAGAGGCAACCAACTTCATAAAGCTGGTTGCCCCCATTCTTACACTTGCATCGCTTTTTCTCTCAAAGCTCTTCTTAACAACTTACCCGTCGTATTCTTCGGCAATTCTGTTAAAAACTCTATGCTCATTGGCACTTTATATTTTGCTAAATGTAACGTGCAATAATGCATCAGCTCTTCTTCTGTTACGTTCGTTTGTTTCAGAACGACGAAAGCACGCACTGCTTCTCCTAAGTTTTCGTCTGGTACACCAATTACGACAACTTCAGCTACTGATTCGTGCGTATATAGTACCTCCTCTACTTCACGAGGGTAGACGTTATAACCACCAACTAGGACGATATCTTTTTTACGATCAACGATATAGAAGTAACCTTCTTCATCCATTTTCGCTAAGTCTCCTGTATATAGCCAGCCATCTTTTAATGTCGCAGCTGTATCTTCTGGTGCATTATAGTAACCCTTCATAACGTTAGGTCCACGAACAATTAATTCACCGACTGCGCCGACTGGTACGTCTTCCCCAAGTTCATTCACAATTTTATTTTCTACATGCCAAATATTTGTGCCGATTGACCCTGGTTTACGCGGGCGATCTAACGGATTGAAACAAGTAACTGGTGATGCTTCTGATAAACCATATCCTTCTGAAACAATTACGTCAAAACGTTTTTCAAAGTTTTGCAGAAGAGCAACAGGCATTGACGCACCACCTGAAATACAAAGACGAAGTGTCTTCACGTCTTCTGCGCTTGCTTCTTCAAATAAATATAAGTAATTGTACATCGTCGGTACACCAGCAAAAATCGTTGGTTCATACGTACGACAAATACGGAACACTTCTTTCGGACTAAACTTCGGTAACATTAAAATCGTTGCCCCGTTCACAATCGGTGCATTTACCGCAACTGTTAAACAGAATACATGGAACATCGGCAGTGCCGCAACGACGCGATCATCGGCCGTATATTGTAAATACGACGCCACATCGCTTGCGTTACTATATAAATTTTTATGTGTTAACATAGCACCTTTTGGTTTTCCAGTTGTGCCTGAAGTGTAGAGGATAACCGCTACATCTTCTTCATCTAGTTCCGGACCTTCGTAAGTCGCATCTCCAGTTCCTATAAAACTAGTAAACGTTTTCATTTTTTCGGTTTCTATATGATTAAAATCTGATGAGGTTTCGCATATGATGATGTTCTCTAGTGAAGGAAGTCTTGTTGTAAGAGATTGTATAACAGGTAGAAGGACGTCGAGTACGATGATTGTTTTTACATCTCCATTTTGTAAAATATAATGCATTTCGTCTGCTGTATAAATTGGATTAACTGGTATAACAGTTGCCCCGGCTTTCATTGTTCCGTATAAACCGACTAAAAAATGTGGTGAATTCCCAACAACTAATGCGACATTGTCCCCTTTTCCAATGCCCATTTCTGCTAAATTGCTAGAAAACCTTGTGACCATTTTGTTTAATTGGTCATATGAGACCGACTGATCCATAAAAACATAAGCCGGTTTATCCCCCTTCTTTTTTGCCGTTTCAGCCAAAGATTGAACGAGATTCACACAAACCCCACCTTTATAAAATTTAGAATATTTAAAAATTCTAAATTAATTATATTAAAAGAAAATTAAAGTGGCAAGTAATATCCTATTAACTGCATATACACGGCGTACTTCCTATTGAATAACTTTGGGAAAATATAGTGATTTCACTTACCAACAAATTATTAAACGAGGACAGAAATCATTTTAGGATAATATGCACCTATCTTTTCTGTAAGCTTTTCAAGTTCTTCTTTATTTAAACTTGTATGCTCTCCATACAAGTTTATCGCGTCCGCTCCATTTTCATGAAAGTACACTGTAACATATACTATCGGTAACCCTGTAGCGTCTTCATCTATAGACAAGACAACATCTGGTATTTTACCAACAGTACTAAACATTTCATTTCTTTTCCATTTCTTATTTTGAAACATAGTTTGTATATCATCTATCTTTCGTTTATTATCTGTATGCGTAAAATATATAACATTATCCTCCGCTGGTTTTCCGATAAACAAAATTGTACGACTTGAGGGCGATCCACTGTTACACGCCGTCATTCCGATGACGAAGCTGAGTAATAATACAACGTACATTACTCTTTTCATTTCGATCCGCCTCCTTTTGAATATATATATTCCTTTACGAGGGGCAAATGTCCTGTGATTTTATATTTTATGGTAAATGAAATTATATCAGCGCAACTCGATTTATATCGGCGATTTTCCAATTATATCAGCGCAACTCAATTTATATCGACTTACCGACAAAACCTGACAATCTACGCAAAAAGAAAGAGGCTGCCCATTATGGCAACCTCCCCCATTTTTAGAAGAATAAATGTAAGAAATCTTCTGTTGTAATATTACCGAAGTAGCGTGCGATATCTACGCCTTCTAAAGCTGTAGTGAATGCATCTTTATCGAACTGTACGCCTGTTAAGCGTTCTTCAATGTCATGAACATCTAGTGATCCGAAGAAGTCACCGTAAATTTTACATTCTGTTACTGTTCCTTTTTTCACTTCAAGACGAACGTCAACTTGTCCAACTGGGAAACGGTGCGAATGTTGTAAGTTGAACTTCGGAGATTTTCCGTAGTTCCAATCCCAATTACGATAACGTTCTTCAGAAAGTTTGTGTATTTCTTTCCAATCCGCTTCTGTTAATTCGTACGTTGGAATTTCTGTTTCACCTTCGAAAATGGTTTCTAGAAGAAGTTGTCTAAACTCTTCTGTCGTCATTTTTTCGTTTAAGAACTCTGTAATATTCGCAACGCGGCTACGGATTGATTTAATTCCTTTTGATTGAATCTTATCCATTTTTACTTTTAATGCCGATACGACGTGATCGATTTCAGAGTCAAATAGTAACGTACCGTGACTGAACATACGACCTTTCGTTGAGAACTGCGCGTTACCTGAAATTTTTCTACCCTCAGCTAAAATGTCGTTACGACCACTTAGCTCTGCATTTACGCCTAATTTACCAAGCGCTTTCGTTACAGGCTCTGTGAATTTTTTGAAGTTGCTGAAACTATCTCCATCATCCTTCGTAATAAAGCTGAAGTTTAAGTTTCCTAAATCATGATATACTGCACCTCCGCCTGATAGACGACGAACGACATGAATACCTTTTTCTTTTACGTAATCTGCATTAATTTCTTCTACTGTGTTTTGGTTTTTACCAATGATAATGGAAGGTTCGTTAATGTAGAACAGTAAATATGTTTCGTTAATATCTAAATTCTTCACACAATATTCTTCAATCGCTAAGTTTATTCTAGGATCTGTAATCCCTTTATTATCAATAAATAACATCGTATCACCTCATGAATTCCATACGTAGCCACTATGAGCTAACGTAATATGGCCACTGAAAATTTGTTTTGCTTCTGTTACTAAATCAGATGGGTTTCCTATATGCGGTAAGTGCGTTAATAAAAGTTCTTTTACATTCGCATCTTTCGCAATACTTGCCACTTCTGTACTATTCATATGCCCTGCTTTTGCAGCCTCTTGATGTGCATACATATTACACTCACAAATGAAAAGATCCGCATCTTTTGTGAATGGAATAAATTCAGGAATATAACTGGAATCTGCGCTATATACTACAGCGTTACTACCAGCTGTAATACGCATCGCAAAGCATGTAACAGGATGAACAGTTTTTAAGAATGAAATAGAAAACGGTCCAACTTGAAGTGTTTCTTCTGGGTTGTACGCGATTCCTTTCGTATGCGGTGCATGCGTTAAAGAATGGAATCCATTCTCGTCAAACGTATGACCGTATATTGGCAATTCCGGTAGTTGTCCCTTTGTCGCACTTGTAATTAATCTCGCATATTGCAATACCCCAATGTCTGCAACATGATCGTGGTGGTAATGCGAAAGTACAACTGCATCTATATGAGATGGTGTTATATATTTTTGAAGCTGTGCTAGTACACCACTACCACAGTCTACAAGTAAACGAAAACCATCGTGTTCAAACAAATACCCCGACGTTGCTTCTCCCGCTTCTGGAAAGCCGCCCCAAAAGCCGACAACAGTCATTTTCATATGTATCCATCCTTTCTAAAACCGAGTAGGAATGCAGTTTTTCTCCGTACTTGAGAAAGTTTTTTACTTACATCCTACATTGTTAACTATAATCCATTTCCTAAACTTTTTCATTAATTTTCAATTTGTTATAAAACAGTTGTTGACTTTTATTTTTTGTACTAATACAATGATAGTAAGAAATGGAAATGGAGGGATTGACATGATCGATCAACCAATGGAGTTTTTCAGAAATTTACCGACGAAAACTTGTGCGCACTGCGGGAAAGAAATTGATGAGCAGCACGAAGCATACCATAACAAATGTGATGACTGCGTTCACGAAGAGTAGTAGTTTGTGAACAGAAAAAAAACCTAGCAGACATAGTCTACTAGGCTAATAACATCGTATCCTTCATCGTTGAACCTTTCACCAAGAGCTCCAGTTCAAACTCATACAATTCTTTTTTACGATAATTTTTCGTATGGATTTTATCCATCATCAGGTCGACAACTTTTCGAGCCATTTCATCAATTGGCTGTTCAATTGTCGTAATACCTGGCTCAGTAATCTGCGATAAAATTTGATTATCAAAACCGATAACAGCGAGATCCTCTGGAATACTCCAGTTATGGCGCTTCGCCTCTGAGATAATTCCAGCTGCAACCTCGTCGCCTCCTGCCAAAATCGCGGTAGGATTTTTTTTGTCCTTTAATACTTCATGGAATATTCGCTTCCCATCATCCCAAGAGAAAGCGTTTTCAAGAAAATCAATCGCTTCTACTTGGCGGCTCTTCTCAGTTATTGCACGTAAAAAGCCCATTTTCCGCTGTTGGCTAACAACTTTGGTTTCGTTACCACGGCAAAAAATAAGATTACGATATCCTTGTTCTAATACATGATTGGCAGCTATGTATGCTCCTTGTGCATGATCAAATTTCACTGTTGGAACATTTGCTTCCTCAATATATTCATTACATAACACGATTGGACCGTGCTGTAAGTACGGCTCTACATCTTCCCACGGATTTTCTAGTGAACATAGAATAATCCCATCTACTTGTTTCGTAGATAATAATTGTAAATACTCCATCTCTTTTTCTGGTAAATATCTTGTTTGACAAATAATCAGTTTATATTTATGCTCAGAAGCAGCAATCTCGATTGCTTCAATAAATCTACTAAAAAAAGGATTTGTAATCCTTGGAACAAGCACCGCAATTGTTTCTGTTTTTTGTTTACGAAGCCTTCTCGCCGCAGAATTAGGAACGAAGCCTAAATGCTTCATTGCTAATTGAACCCTTTTTTTCTTCTCATCTGAAACATATGGATGATTATTGATCACCCTAGAAACCGTTGTCCTTGATAACCCCGCTAATTTCGCCACGTCCTCGATAGTCGACACGAAATTCTCCCCCTTTGCATGAAAACGTTTTCTTATCCTGATTATATAGTATATTATTGGAAACTGCAATATAGGTTGTTATGATTTTACTATATTAATATTATACATAGGGAAAAGTCTGTTAATAGTAGGGGAAAATGTATTACTTTTAGAAATTTACAGTGATCATATTTATAAAAATAAAGGATGATATTTCATGAATCGAACGGATCGTTTATTAGCGATATTAATTGAATTACAAAGAAAACAAACTGTTACAGCACAAAGTTTAGCTGGAAAATTTGAGACAAGTATAAGAACTATTTATCGAGATATGGATGCACTTAGTGAATCTGGTGTCCCAATTTTTGCAATGCCCGGCCACGGCTACTCATTAATGGATGGATATTTCTTACCACCCATTCAGCTTACCCCTGAAGAGGCTGTTACCCTTTTATTAGGCGGTGATTATATCGAGAAAACTTTCACTTCTTCTTTTTCTGCACATGCACAATCGGCAAAAGAGAAACTTGAGGTTATCCTCCCTACTGATCAAAAAAAGAAAGTTGAGGGGTTACGAGGTACTTTCCGTTTCCTTTCTCCTATATTTTCAAACCAGCAAGCCGAGCAAGAAAAACTAGAGAACCAACTTTTCTTGCTACAAGAAGCAATTCAAAACGAGCAAGCTATCTCTTTTTCTTATCGTAAGCCAAGAGAAACCACAAAAATAGAGCGGACTGTTCATCCTTACGGTTTAGTCAATATTTCAGGAATTTGGTACATCGTTGCTCATTGCTTACTTCGGAAACAAATACGTAATTTTCGTTTAGACCGTATGGATACATTACAGCAAGAACAAGAATTTTTCACAAAACCGAAGGACTTTTCTTTACAAAACTATAAGCCTGAAAGCAATCGTACTGTTACAATCCATTTATTGTTTCCATCTCATATTGCACATAAAATTATTGAGTCACGATACTTTTTTATAGATTCATACGAGCATAAAGATAATGGTTTCCATGTCTTTTTGAAATCAAGAAACATAGACGAAGTATTTCAGTGGGTATTAAGCTTTGGGAGCCAAGTGCAAGTACTTGAGCCAAAAATTCTTTCTGAGAAAATCCGTGATGAAGCAAAAAAAATGTTAAAACTTTAATTTCACTACTGACATAATGTTGTCAGTATCCCTCCTTTATAGTAGGTAGTAACAAATACATTTTCATAAAAAGGAGTTAACAATATGAATAAATTTGAGGAGTTAGCAACGTATTACATAGAGGAATTAGAAAAATACTCTATAGAGCAATTTAGGATGAAGCCTTCTAGTGAGGAATGGTCTCTCGGTCAAATGTATAATCATTTAATTGCTTCCACATACATGCAATTAGATGCAATCACAAAATGTAAAGGCGAAACACCATCAGTAACTAACAAAAAAACGGATATGGGTGAAAAAGTATATAAACTTGGTGCTTTCCCAGACATACAAATCAAAGTACCAAATCATCCTGGATATACGCCAGAAAATCCAATTAACAAAGAAGAAGTACAAGAGCGTTTTCTGAAATTAATTACAGTTGTTAAAGACATTGAACCAACAATTACTTCTATTCCAAGTGCTTATAAAGTCGAACACCCTGGGCTTGGTTACTTAAATGCGGCAGAATGGTTTCAGCTCATTTCTATGCATTTTGCACATCATCTTCGTCAGAAAGAAAGATTGGAAACAAAAGTTCTATAATTCTACTTCCCACATATCCTTACAGTTTAGATATTTCCTGCATAAATCCAGCCATGCTCGCTAATAAACTAGTGAAAACGAAAAGTGCAAGAATAAGAGGAATAAGTAATAACTAACTGTAAAGATGAAAAAAACACCTTCACAGGTGTTTTTTTCATCATAGAAATATCTTAAAATAGATATCTATTGTCATTTATTCAATTAAAAATCTTTGTTACATCATAACGCCATCATTTTTGAATGAATACCATTTTCCATTAATGAAATGTTTGCCCACTGCCATTGCACCATTGGATTGTAAATAGTACCATTTTCCATCTTTTTGTAACCAATTTGTTTTCATCGTTCCATCTTCATTCAAGTAATACCATGTGCCATTCACTTGTACCCAACCAGTTGTCATTGGGCCATCATAAAAGTAATACCACTTGCCATTGTAGTTTAACCAACCTTCATGATTCGCTCCACTTTTCTCATCAAAGTAATACCAGTCACCATCCACTATTTTCCATCCAGTCACCATAGATCCATCTGGATTAAAATACCATGAAGTGCCGCCTTCAGCTAGTTTCCCTGTACGCATAGCACCACTGTCATCGAAAAAGTAGCGCTTTCCTCCTTCATCTAACCAACAGTCTTTCCATCCATTTTCTGAACTTTTCATCGTGCCATTTGAGTTCAGATAATACCATTTTCCATTATCTTTTACCCAGCCTGTTTGCATTGTGCCGTCTGTATTCATGTAGTACCATTTTCCATTATCTTGTACCCAACCTGTTTGCATCTTACCACCTACAAAATAATACCAGCTTCCTTTATAGCTTAGCCAGTCATTATAACTAAGCCCCTTACCGTTAAAATAGTACCACTTATTATCAATTGAAGTCCAACCTATTGCCATTGATCCATCTTCGAGAAAATAATTGCCTGTATGATATTCCCCAATCCAAGCTTTCGTAAACATCTGCCCATTATCTGGATTTAAAAAATAAGTTTTCCCATTATATTCAAGCAATCCGTAATGTAGCTTTCCACCTTGATGTACATAATACCACTTTCCACCATACTGAATCCAACCTTCATTGGCATACATTGTACCGTCCGCTCCCAGTAAGTAACCCTCATATTGATATACAATATGACCTGTTTGCATTTTTCCATTACCATCAAAATAGTACCATTTTCCACCATCTTGTAACCAGCCTGTTTTCTTCATACCTTTTTGGTCATAGAAATACCATGTATCCCCTACTTTTACCCAACCACTTTGCTGAATTGTCTGCTCTGTTTTTGCAGTAGTCTGTTTCACATTATCTTGTTTTTCAGCATGTGATACCGCCGGAACTATAACCATAGCAGACATTAAAATTGGTAAAATAACTTTCTTCATTTTCTATATCCCCCAAATAATGAATAATTTTTGTTTTTATTTCCACAAACAGTATTATATTACGCTATTTAGATATAATCAATAGTTTTTGTAATATAATCGTAATATTTTTAAATAAAATAAAATAAAAGTATAATTAACGTCATTAAATTCACTTTTTCGTTACATTGTAGGTGATATTACACATCTATCAACTTAAAATATTACTTGTTCTAAAACGAAAAGGATGAGCCGAATTTTCAGTACTAACTATAAACAGGTGAAATTTTCATTATGTGGGGATGGGTATGTCGCAAAAACTCATAAATAAGTGCTTTTGTGTGGCTACATCTTCATAAAGAAAAAACACTCTTATAAGAGTGTTTTTTCCATAATTTTTTAGCATGAATTGAGCAGGCCCTTTTAAAAATAAAGAAGAGACATCTTAAGGTACCTTTTTTATGAATAATCAAGCATCAGACTCTCATTTCATTATAAATATATAAAATAACTTTTCACTATTTTCTATTTTGGGTCCTGACGTCAAAATACGGATATTGTACGTTGAGCAAATCTACAGCACTCATTAACTTCTATTTCCTGTTCGATTGTATTGCCATTTCAATTGGCCAGGGGGGATGTTCATTCCAAATAACAAATCCTTTTGAATTGCAGAGTTGACGAAGTGAATATCCTCGAAATTACTTCAAACATAAGACTACTAACGTGCAAAAAAATCCCCCTTCCCCATTACATTTATAACTCTTCCCACCTCGTCCAAACTTCTCTCCCGTTTATATGGTACATATTATCCTCCCGATTCATAAAGCCGTGCACGATAAACTCTCTTCTGATCGTACAAAAATCATCATGATATTGTTTTATGAACACATTCATTTCTTTCTCTGTATATTGATTTTCAACGTTTAACTTGCTAATCAAATGTTCTAATAACACTAACTTTTTCTTTTTCTGACCTAGAATCGATTTTAAACGATTCTCTTTATCGAAAAAGTTACGAATGTTCGTATCCCTAAATTTCATTTCGCTTTAGGTCATTTTGTTATCCTCCATCACTTTTTTTCTTTATCTTTTCACTTAAAATATCAATAAAGTAATATCCACCCATTAACACATAGTAGAACGTAAGTATTCCAAATGCATCTTTCATACTTGTATATACTTCTTTATCAAACAATATAGGTGAAAGGGCATAAACAAGAAAGATTATTAGCGGATTTACGATAAAATAATAAGTAAGATTGCCTTTCATCATATCAACTCCTCTACCCTATGTTTCTCTGTAAATTGTTGTAATTCCTTTTCTTTCGTTTCCATAGCTTTTAGAAAGATTTATAGATGAACTAAGGAAAAGATGCCCTCTATTAAAATAAAAAAGCACCAAAAAGGTGCTTTTATCTACGCTTCAACCGATTGATTTTCAGCAACATTTTTAAATTTTCGTTTGTGCATCAAAGTTAAGGAAGCGATCGTTCCAAGTGATAATACAACGATAAAGATCATGAGCATTCCTATGTTTTGCCACATAAAGTCAAAGTCTCCACTCGATACGACTGCTTTCAATCCTGATACAGAGTATGTCATCGGTAACCACGTATTAAATGGTTGTAAAAACTTCGGAATCAATTCTAGTGGGAATGTTCCAGCACTTGTTGTAAGCTGAATAATTAATGTGATGATGGCAATAAATCGCCCTGCATCACCGAATGCTGTTACTAAACATTGAATTAATGCGATAAACGCTAAACTTGTAACGATGCTAAAGAGTATGAAGTATGGAATGCTTTGCACTTCTACACCTAATCCGAACAGTAATATGACATCTGCTACTATCGCTTGAATAATACCGACTGATAGTAAAACGCCGAACTTACTAATAAACCAGCTAAATCCTGATTTTGGAACGCCGACTGTATCGCGTAATGGGTATACGATAGATAATAGTAATGCCCCAACGAATAAACCGAGTGATAAGAAATACGGTGTAAATCCAGTTCCGTAGTTTGGAACTTCCGCTAGTTTCTCTGTCTTCACTTTTACAGGGTTTGCAAACATATCATATGTTTTATCCGTCCCTTTCACTTCACCAGTTTTCTCTGCCCCTTCGCCAAGTTTCTCAGCAAGTTCACCTGAACCATCGTTTACTTTGACGAGGCCATCTGTTACTTTTCCTGATCCATCTGCTAGTTTATTTACGCCGTCGATTAGCTGTGTTGAGCCAGTTGATAATGTACTTAATCCTGTTGTCACTTGACCGGAACCATTTGCTAATTGCGTTATTCCGCCTGACATTTGGCCCGCTCCTACAGATAATGTATCTAAACCGCCTGTTACTTGGCTTGAGCCGTCTGCTAATTTCGTTACGCCTACAGATAATGTACCTAAACCGCCTGTTACTTGGCTTGAGCCATCCGCTAATTTCGTTACGCCTACAGATAATGTACCTAAACCGCCTGTTACTTGGCTTGAGCCATCTGCTAATTGATTTACTCCTGCAGATAATTGACCTAATCCTGCTGTCACTTTTCCTGATCCGCTTTGTAATTGCGTTACGCCATCAATTAATTGAACCGATCCATCTTTTAATTTATCAGCACCTATTTTTGCATTATCTAATCCCTCACCAAATCCATGAAACTTACTAACAAATTCATTTTGTGCGTTCGTTAGTTTCTCAACACCACCCGCCAGAGTTTTCACCCCTGCTGGATTTGGTAATGTGTTTTGCAAGCCACTTGTTTTTTGATCTATTTCGCCTGTTAATTGTTTTACTTCTTCATTTAATTTATTTGTTCCACCTGCTACTCCGGCAGCTTTTTGCTGAACTGTCGCTGTACTTTTTACAGCACTTGTTATGAATGGTTGTAACTGCTCTTGATATTCTTTTGGTAAACTTTCAATTTGCTTTTGTAAATTCGCTACCTCTTGCGCTGCGTTTTTGGCATCTCCTGCTGTTGATTGTGTAAGTTCATTTAACTGATTTACATTCGCCCCAGCTCCATCTATTTTCTCATTTACTGTATTCAATATAGAAGGAACTTTCGACTGCATTTCCTCTAAGCCTGCAGCAGACTTTTGTATGTTACTATTTAAATCTTGCAATCCCTTTTGAATTTCTTGAGACCCTTTTTCTAATTGACTTTTCCCTTCAGCAAGTTTTCCCATACCATTTGATAGATCAGTTGTTCCTGTTTTTAATTCACCGGATTTACTTACTAATTTGTTCAAGCCACCGGTCACTTTCTCAGACCCATCACGCAATTCACTTGTTTTGCTATTTAATAGATGTAAACCATCTGTTATTTTTCCGGAGCCGTCTACTAATTTCCCGATACCCACATTGCTATTTAGTGCATGTAAACCATCTGTTACTTTTCCAGAGCCATCTACTAATTTTCCGATACCTGCATTGCTATTTAATACATGTAAACCATCTGTTACTTTTCCGGAGCCATCTACTAATTTTCCGATACCTATTTGCATCTCACCTGTTTTGCCGTTTAACGTACTTAAACCTACTGTCACTCTTCCAGATCCATCAAATAGTTTCCCTACACCATCCTTCATCTCCCCAGACTTCCCTCGAAGTGTATGAAGGCCATCCGTCACTTTACTTGAACCATCATGCAGCTCACTTGATCCGTCATGTAGTTTATTTGCCCCTTCCGCCCCATCTGCTAATCCTTTCGAGACGTCTTGAATGGAATCAAACATTTTCTCTGCATATGTTTTCGTTAACGTACTTGATACTTCACCTTTAATTTTTTCAATGGCTGTTCCGCCAATTTGTGAAGATAAGAAGTTTAAGCTTTCGTTTGGAATGTATTCTAAGTTTAATGGTTTGGGATCATCTTTTAATAACGTTGTAGCGTTACTTGAGAAGTCATTTGGAATGCGTACTAGCATGTAATACTTTCTACCTTCCATTCCTTTTTTCGCTTCTTTTTCACTTACAAATTCCCATTTAAAACTTGTGTTATCTTTTAAATTATCAACGAGCCCTTTTCCGACCTCAATTGGTTTCCCATCAAATACTGCACCTTTATCTAAATTGACTACCGCAACTGGTAAATCATCTAACTGTTCATACGGATCCCAAAAGGCCCATAAAAACATACCTGCATATAAAATTGGCACGAATAATACCGCGATAATTGGAATTAATATTTTTTTACTTTTTATAATTTCAGTAAACTCTTTACTAAGTAACTGATTCCATTTCATCATTTCTCCCCCTTTTCTAAATGACCAAATTGTTCATTTGGTCATTTTCTCCCAAATAAAAAGGCTATACCTATTCATACATATGCCTTATTCCCGAATTTATACTATGCAACTGTTTCTTAATATGAAGTGAATATTTATATTATCCCTCCTAAAATAAATATATGACTACTTTGTTCAATTGGTCACTTTTTTTATAATAATAAAAGGATTATCTTAGTTTGACAATCCTTTTAATAAATAAAGTTCAAATAATTCTGCGATTTTTTCTTTTTCTAGCGGTTCATGATTTTTTTCCCAATCAAAAATAAGTGATACGTATAGGCGAAGCATAATAAATGCTGTAATTTCTGGGTCACATTTGCTAATTTCACCTTTTTCAATCGCAATCTTTAAATACGATTGAATAACAGAAACGATTTCCACATCAACTTGTTGCATCACTTCTTGTACTTCTTTCGTTCCCATATCGCGCTCTTCTTGAATTAATTTAATCATGAGCTGATGCTCTTTTCTAAATTCTAAGATGCTATATAATGCTTTATGTACATTTTCAAAAAATGAAACATCTGAACGAATTGCGTTTTCTGCAACTTGCTTCATTTCTGTAATTAAATTAGAAATAATTTCGCCAAATAGCTCTTCTTTATTTTTGAAAAAAGTATAAATCGTTCCTTTTCCTACATTCGCTAATTTCGCTACTTGATCCATCGTTGTTGCTTTATAACCGAACGCTGAAAAAGACTTTGTTGCAGCTTCAATAATAGAACGTTTTCGATCTATTGCCACATCATCACCTCCAAAAATGACCAATTGGATAATATAGTCAATCAGTACATATTTGATATTACCACACGCTCACATTCTATACAAGTTCTCTTTTTTAATTATTCCCAGTATGAAAAAATTCCAGTCCATTCATATAATACTGTCATAGTGTATCAGAAGGAAAGAGAAAAAGAAAAGGTATTCTTAAGATGTATAGATAAACCTTACTTAACGACAACAAATTTCCCTTTTTTCAAATAATCAAATAAAAAAACAAGAAAATCTTTACAATTAATAGTAATATAGAAAATAGACAAGTTTATCAAAATAGTGGAGGCTTTTTCAGTCATGATGCGTGCGCTTCGTTTAAGTATAAAGCAAGCTTTTTGTAATCGTGTTTCTTTAATTATTATGTTTAGTGGATTAGCTCTTATCTCTATCTATCATTATTATTATGTAATTCGTTATATTGGAGACGGAACGGATGCGTTTGTAACAACGGCTTTTAAATGGATTGGATTTCGCGACAATGAAATGGATGTTTATTTATTATTAATGCCAGTTATTGCAAGTCTCCCCTTTAGTACAAGTTACAACTCAGATAAATCAGATGGTTTTAAGACATTTATAAGTAAAGAAATTTCGTTACTTCCTTATTCAGTAACGAAATATATCGTTACATTTTTTTGCGGAGGACTTCTTTATACGTTTCCATTTATCTTATCATTATTATTTTGCAAATTAACCATTCCAAACGGAGCACCCGCAGCCGGTTCAGGTATTATAAATGACAACGGGATGTTCGCAAACTTATATTACGGCTCCCCCATCACTTATATTATTGTATATATCGGAATTAATTTTTTATTTGCAGGGTTAATGGCTCTTTTAGGACTTGCTGCATCTGCATGGTCACAAAAGGACTATATGGCGATTCTGTTTCCATTTGCAGTTACCTCCATTCCTTACGTCCTGCTCAATACGATATTCCCTACAATAGGCGGAGCACCTATTCATTTATATGATCCAAAGCAACCGTTACAGGGCATGTCATCGTATATATTAACGATACAATGTGCCTTCTTCTTCTTCTTCAGCCTATGCATGTATATAAAAGGCGTACAGCGTGATAGAAAAAGGTACAAAAGAAGATTGCAAAGAAGGGATCGGTGTAGAAAAGCGTTTCAAGCATAAAAACCTAATTTCCTCATGTCTTCTTGGAAATTAGGTTTTTTATTTATTATTCATTTAGGGCGTACCAGCCAATCCCCATAAAATAACAATAGCTACAAAATAAATCGCTTTAATAGCTACTACTAAACATAATAAAACAATTGCATATTTACTCAATTCTCTTCTTGCACCTATTAAAGTAAAAATCACTGCCAAGCTAAATGTTATATATGACGTTGTTGTATTTATTAAGTTATACGTAATATCTAAATTTTGCGTAAATCCTGTTACTTCAGCTATAAACTGAAGCATGGCGATACTACTAAAAAAGATTGCGATTTGATTCATTAATTTTCCATTTAGTTGTACCTGCATCGTTGCCCCCCCCTTTTTTTGAAACCTGAATATTCAATTAATTTTACCATGAATTTTACAAAAAAGAGTTTCTATATATAATCTTTTACAATTAGTTACACTCTATTTTCCAAATAAAATGACCACCGCTACGGTTTGCTTAAGAAACCCTAAAATTCCCCACAGAAATCAAGCTCTAAATAGCTAGATGCCCACCTCAAAATTCAGTGAATACAAGGAAGTCAGGTGGGAAATCAACTGCTCGTAAAAGCCCGATTGGTGAAGACTAATAATCGGAATAAAAGTGCACCTCCAATTGTTAGACCGTGTCTAACAATTGGAGGTGCACTTCATAATAATAGGTTTTTCTATAAAAAAACGAACAATACTTTACGGTGTCCCTGCCAACATCCATAAAACTACAATAACAACTATATAAATTATTTGTATTCCTATCGCCGAACATAAAGAAATAATTGCATATTTACTTAATTCCTTTTTCATACCCAATATAGTAAAAATCACAGCTAAACCAAATGCTGTATAAGTGATGCTCTGCCTTATTGTACCTAAATAATGAATACCTAGTGATTGCGTAAGACCTGTTACATCAGCTACAAACTGAATCAATATAAAAACACTCAAAAAAATCGCTAGTTGATTCATTAATTTCCCATTTAGTTGGGCTACCATATATCTACACCTCCCTTTCTATAAAACAGAATATTCGATTAATCACATCGTCAGATTACAAAAAAAGGAATCCCCTCTTTGTAATTAAATGACGATGCAAAAACAAAAAAAGAACGCTTAGTTACCTAAGCGTTCTCTCACTTTAAGAAGCTTTCTTCAAATCAATTTGAGCAAGTACTGGGTCGTGGTCGCTTACACGTCCATGCTCTTTCATAATGTTTGAGTTTAAGTGTACTGGGTCTACAACTGTGTGCGGTGCGATGTTGTTCGTTACTAAAATATGATCTAACACTTGTGCATTCCCTTCATGAATGTACGTGTAACGATTCTCTTTCGGCACAGTGTTTAGCATATCTTTTAAGATTGTTCCCTCTAATGCTTTTAGTGGTTTCGAGAACTCAAAATCGTTCATATCACCTAATACAACAACAGGTGCATTTGCATTCTTTTTCTGAATACCTTGTACGAAATGATTTACTTCTTGCGCTAATTGAATTCGTTTTTCTTCACTCTTTAATACGAGCGGCTGCACTTTTCCAAATGGCGTTGCATCTCCTAGTTTTGAGTTTAAGTGATTTGCAACGACAACAACGTTTTGTCCTTGGAATGTAAATTCTGCTGCTAACGGTTTTCGTGTACTATCAAATAATGCATTTTCGTCTCCAATACGAACTACATTTTTATCAAGTAACTTCGGTACTGTTGCTAATTTCACACGTGATGGGTTATAGAAGAAACCGACGCGAATATTAGCTCCAGGCGCTCCCCCGTCTTGATTGTTGCTTGGCGCAATTTCTACATACTCATACTTCGGTCCGCGAATTTCTAGAACTGCATCAATGATACGTTTTGCGCTTAATGAAGCATCTGTTGTCCCATCATTAATTGATCCATTATTATCTTGCATTTCCTCTACACCGATAATATCTGGCATTTTTAAATTGTATTTAATAGAATACGCTAACTCTTTTACTTTTTCGTCCGTCGTTTCTTTTTTATTTGCTGAGAAGTTTTCAATGTTATATGTAGCAACTGTTAATTTATCAAGACGTGGCTGAATATTTGCCCCTACTCGCTTAAACCCACCGTCCACTACAGATGGTAATTCCGTCACTGGCGAAATACGGAACGAACCGTAATCATATCCTACTACCCCTGTTATATCTCCTGTGAAAGTATCTCCTACTTTTGCTACATAATCACGAGGTACTTTTACAGAAAGACGCTCTGGGTTTAATTGATTTTCATCTAAAAGAGGTGTACCATATTTCGTTACTACTTTATCCCCGCTATTTTTTACTGTTACATATAAATTTCCGTTTTTCTGAGGTGCAATAATTTTTGGTGTTGGCATCGTAACGCGCATACCTTCTATACTTTCATAAAAGTCGATTGCATCTTCATTTGAATCAAATAAACCGAATGCATCATTATCGATAATTTGATCAGGAATTTTCACACCGTTTTCTCCGAGTACGATGGGTGCTGGTAAAGGTTGATCTTTTGCGATTACAGCAACGCGACTCGCCTTAATTTCCGTCGTTGTTAAGTCTGTTTCAAACCTTTCTGCATATCCAGGCCCAACATATTCTTCTACTTCTCCATCAACTTGAATAAGGTCTCCAACTGCTACATTTGCATCTTTTTTGTATACGTACATACCTTCTGAAGTAGCTGGATCATTATCCGGTTTATTATCTTCTATATAAAAACCATTTTTATCAAGCGCTGTTACAACGCCTTCCACATTGTTTACTTTCTTCCCTTTGTAAGGAGAAATATGTGATTTCCCTTGAATATCATGAATACGAACTGGTTCATTGTTTACGATAATAAATGAAAATGTCGAAATCGCTGAAGAAGTAAGACCTTCTTTTTCTGCGATTGCTTTCACTACACTATTTTCATTCACTACAATTTGTCCGTTATAGCGAACACTTTTATTTGTAGGATTAGAACCATCTAACGTATAGTAAATTGTTGCTCCTTCTGTATTCGTTGTTAATGTTACCGCTGTTCCTTTCGCAACTTCCCCGCCCCCAGGTGAAGCCACTACATCGCTAACACGGTTTTGTTCTTCCCCTTGAAACTTATGCGCTGTTACTGATTTTAAACCCGGACTACTAAAATATAATTCAAGCGTCCCTGTTAAGCTAACTTTCTTCCCAATATTTTCAGGATGATCTTTCACATTCACTGCCGATCTCACATCGCCTTTTGGCAACTGAACAGGCATGATTTTATCTGGATTTGTTTCGTTTGGTGAATCGGCAATTGCCACATTTGTGTCGTCAAACTTAGCCGGATCCTTCGTGTACTTAGAAGGACTTTGCGTATATCCGACAATATATCCTTCCACTATCCCCTTCGTTTTTCCTTGCTGCTTGAATACTTGAATTGCTTTTTCTACCGACATAGAAGTAGTTTCTTCTGCTTGTGCTAAAGTTCCAGTAAATGATAGTAATAGTAATAATGATAAAAAGACACTTAACAATTTCTTCACAGCTATTTTCCTCTCCCTATTTCATATTTTCTCAGCATATCTATCATAACAAATGATTCGTTATATAGAACTATATTTCGACAAGTTTTACAAAAAATTAATCTCAGCTATACGTTTAAAACAAAAATTACTTATGCTAAAAACAGATGGAATATGTAAGGTACAAACTTCTATTTTCCAATAAAAAACTACCACTTCATTAGGAAGTGGTAGTTTTTTATACATTCAAAGCATCTCGTTCACATTCTACTATTTTTTCAATATGTGATAACACACGTTGCGCTACCAACTCACCTTGCCCAATACAATCTGGCAGACCAGAACCAGCGTAAGAACTTCCAGCTAAGTACACACCTGGCAATTCTTTCTCCATAAATGTTGTAAGCTTTTTCATTCGCTCGTTATGACCTACTGTATATTGAGGCATCGCTTCTTTCCAGCGGCTTACGATTGCAAACTCCGGGTCCTCTATAATATCCATCGTCTTTCGTAAGTCTTCTAGTACGAGCTGAACGAGTTCCTCTTCTGTTTGTTCTACAATCGCTTCATCACCAGGGCGTCCAACGTAACAGCGAAGAAGTACCTTACCTTCTGGCGTTGTATGCGGCCATTTTTTATGTGTCCACGTACATGCTGTAATGGAGAAGTCACTATTTCGTGATACGACAAATCCCGTTCCATCAATATCGCGCTGAATGGCTGATTTCGGAAAAGCAAGTGCTACATTCGCAACTGATGTGGACGGAATGTTGCGGAAGAAACGAAATTGTTTATACTGCGCAAACATAGAAGGCAATACTTTATGTGAGCTTGCCACTACGATGGCGTCCGCTTCTATTTCTTTTCCGTTACTAAGAGTAATCGTGTAACCATCCCCCAGTTTTGCAACTTTTTCAATGCGAGTTCCCTTTATTATCGTACCTTCATGCATCTTCACTTCGAGAGATTCTACTATAGATTCTAAACCTGTTTTCACCGTTTGGAAGATTCCCTTTTTCGGTTCAGCCTTCTCTTCTTTCGGAGCGAGCGTACGCATACCGAGTGAAATACTGCGATGTTTCTGCTCAATTTGATACATTTGCGGGAAGGTCGACATTAAGCTCATTTCATCAATATCCCCTGCATAAATACCCGATAGTAATGGTTCTATTAAGTTTTCAACCACTTCGTTTCCGAGGCGATGTCTGAAAAACTGCCCGAGTGATTGGTCAGATACTGGTTTTGATCTAGGCATTAACAGATCAAAACCAGCTCTTAATTTACCAATTGGGGAGAACAACCTGGAAAATAGAAACGGCGTAATTTGCGTTGGAATTCCCATCATTGATCCACTCGGCATTTTATGTAACCGATTGTTTACGAGAATAAATGATTGACCGGCCCTATTATTTACAAGTTCATCGCCAAGACCTAATTCTCTCACCAATCTAGACGCACTTTCTTTTCGTGCTAAAAAAGAATCCGGTCCGCGTTCAATTGTAAATCCATCTTTTCGAACGGTTTGAATTTTCCCGCCAAGTTTACCCGATGCTTCTACAAGTAATGTATCTATCGGCAAGTCCTTCTCACGAATGTCTTTTTGTAAGTGATACATAGCTGTTAATCCTGTGATACCACCGCCGATGATCACAACTTTTTTCCTCAAGCAGGCTCCCCCTTTCTTCTTACAATACAGATTCTTTTTTCTTTAATACAACATCCGTTAAGCAATCAATGAATGCATCCGATGCGTTTGGCATTTCTGGACGATAATATTTCGCGCCAATTTCATCAATCACCACTTTACACTCAAAGTCATTATCATATAAAACTTCTAAATGTTCCGCAACAAATCCAACTGGTGCATAAACAAATGAAGTATAACCGTACTTTTCATTTAATTCTCTCGTTAAATCTTGTACATCCGGACCGATCCAAGGATCTGGCGTGTTTCCTGCACTTTGCCATCCTACTGCATAGTTTGCTACTTCAGCGCCCCTTGCAATATAATCAGCTGTTTCATTTAATTGATCTGGATATGGATCGCCGAGTGCGATAATTTTCTCTGGTAAGCTGTGAGCAGATACGATTAATACTGCTTTTTCACGTTCTGCTTCTGACATACCGTTATATATACCTTTCACTGCATCGACCCAATACTGGATAAACTTCGGTTCTTTATACCAGCTATCAATGCCATGAATTGTTAAGTTTCCAAGTTTCTCAGCTTCTTCTTGCGCTCGTCCAACATATGATTTCACGCTAAATGTAGAATAGTGAGGCGCAAGAACAAGTGCGATTGCATCCTCTATTCCATCGTTATGCATAGCTTGTACCGCATCTTCAATAAACGGTTCAATATGTTTTAAACCAAGATACATGCGGTACTCTACTTCATCTTGTATTTCATTTAAACGCATTTCTAACTTTTTAGCTTGCTCTAATGTAATAGTAGCTAAAGGAGAAATACCACCAATTGCACGGTAACGCTCTGTTAAATCTTCTAGCATTTCAGGACTTGGCTTTCTTCCTCTGCGAATATGTGTATAGTAACGTTCAATATCTTCTTCTTTATATGGCGTTCCGTATGCCATTACAAGCAAACCAATTTTCTTTTTCATACAGCCAATCTCCTTTACTTCGCTAACTGTTCTTTAGAGTACTCATGAATAAATGTAGTTAAACGTTTTAATGTATCTGGATTTACTTCTGGGAATACACCGTGACCTAAGTTAAAGATATAACCCGGCTGCTTCATCCCTTGATCTAAAATACCTTTTACATGTTCTTCAATAACAGACCATGGTGCAAGTAAGAACGAAGGATCCATATTACCTTGTACCGCCTTATGAACGCCGCGTGCACGCGCTTCTTCAATCGGTAAGCGCCAGTCTAAGCCGACTACATCAAGCGGTAAGTCGTGCCACTCATTCACTAAGTGTGCAGCTCCTACGCCGTGCATAATCATCGGTACACCCATCGTACGAACTTCTGCAAAAATACGTTCCATTGCTGGTTTAATAAATACGCGATAATCTACTACATTTACTGTTCCAACCCATGAATCGAAAATTTGAACTGCTTTTGCTCCTGCGTTAATTTGCGCTTTTAAATATGTAATAACCATATCAGCAAGCTTATCCATTAAAGCGAACCAAGCTTTCGGCTCTGCATACATAAACGCTTTCGTATTATGGTAGTTACGAGATGGACCGCCTTCAATCATATAGCTCGCTAATGTAAATGGAGCTCCTGAAAAACCGATTAACGGTACGTCTAACATTTCTGTCGTTAATAAACGAATTGTATCTAATATGTATGGTACGTCATCTTCTGGATTGATTTCCCCTAGTTTTTCTACGTCTTGTAAAGAACGGATTGGATTATCAATTACTGGTCCAATACCAGATTTAATTTCTACATCCACACCAATTGCAGGTAGTGGTGACATAATATCTTTATAAAGAATTGCTGCGTCTACGTTATATTGATCAACTGGTAACTTTGTAACGTAAGCACATAACTCTGGATTGTGTGTAATTTCAAATAAAGAATATTTTTCTTTTATCTTTCTATATTCCGGCTGCGAACGACCTGCTTGACGCATATACCATGCTGGTACATACTCTGTACGTTCCCCCCTACATGCTTTTAAAAATGTCTCATTTATAGTTCTTACCAAGACCCTTGCTCCCTTCCCTACCAATGCTTTTGCTTTAAATACGTTCTATTCCGATATTTATCTTTTTTTACTATACAGCTTGTAAAAACAAAATGCATAACATTATGTACGTTGTTCATGAAATTGACACAAACATTCGTAAAACCGCTTACTATTTTCACAACATTCTTATTATAACACAGAGAAAATCTACGGTTTAGCTACTTTTGACTTTTCTCCTTCACGGTTCGTTTGTGTGTTAAATGGCACAACGTAAAAACTCGGTTTTGAGAATATGTTAATAAACTTTTCCTCATATTCTCCGACACCTGTTACAGTACTCACATGCGTATGAATTCCGTTTTCCACTCTATAAATTCGATACATAATTCTTTCATCTGGAAGTGGTGTCCAGTTTAATTTTGCTTTAAATAAACCGAAAGGACTAAATGATAGTTTCATCTTTACATCTTCAATCTTGCGTAAACGAATTGGGGCACCAATCGTTTCTACACCTTCTGGCTGCATAAACTTTTCTTTCTGTTCTACATTTGCCTTCGTTAAAATTTTCTTAAATAACTTCGTTGCAGCTGCACTTTCGCCTTGCAATTTGTGCTCTTTATCCGTGTGATCATAGCCGACCCAAACTGCTCCCACTAAATTCGGCGTATATCCAACAAACCACATATCCCTTGCTCCATTATCATCATTAGGAATTGAAGTGGTACCCGTTTTTCCAGCCAACGCACCGTTATAGACACCTACTTTGGCTGTCCCTTCCTTTACAACTCCTTCTAACATTTTCGTCATATACCATGCTGTTTGTTTCGAGAAGACTTTCGTCTCTACTTTTGGCGATTCTCCAATGACTGCGCCGTGTCTATTTAACACTTTATCAATAACATGCGGCTCAATAATATTGCCGTTTGCTAAAAATGCACGATACATTTTTACAAGATCAAATGGTGAAACACCGTTTTTCAGCCCGCCAAGCGCTGTACTTAACCCAGTATCTGCAATATGAACTTTTCCTTTCTCTAAATATTGCTTTCCTTCTTCGACCCCTAACTCATTTAATAAAGAAACTGCCGGTACGTTTGCTGAATCTAAAATCGCATCATACATCGTCATTTCTTTCGTATATTGACGATTGTAATTTCGAGGTTCATAACCTTCAAAAGAAGCTTTGTCATTTGTTAATAACGAATACGGATTATACTTTTTCGTTTCTAATGCTGGTGCATAGACGATAAGTGGTTTCAGAACAGAGCCCGGTTGCCTTTTTGCAAAAATACGATTAAATCCTCTCGGGACATACTTTCTTCCGCCAATCGCAGCTTTAATCCCGCCCGTACGATTATCCATTAATAAAAATGCACCTTGCGCCCCATTTTCTTTACCAGGGAAATTTCGCGCATCTTGAAACTGGTTATACGCCACCTTTTGAATCTTTTCATCCATCGATACGACAAACGTATATCCTCCGCGAAGTACTTCTTGATGAGACAATCCGTATAAACGAGCCGCTTCATCTATGACCATATCAATATACGGCATATATGCGAGTTCATTCTCATCTAAGTTTTTATATAGAGCAATTGTCTTTCCTTGATAGCGAACGCTTTCTTCAGCAGTCAAATAACCTTGTCTATGCATAAGTGACAATACGAGATCACGGCGCTCCTTACTCTTCTCTGGAGAGAAATACGGTGAATATCCGTTTGGTGACTTCGGAAGACCTGCAAGCATTGCCCCTTCTTCTACTGTTAAATCTTCTACATTTTTATTAAAATACAACTTTGCTGCAGCTTGAATACCGTAAGCTCCATGTCCAAAATAAATATGATTCATATACATTTCAAGAATTTGTTGCTTCGTATATTTTTGCTCTAATTGAAGGGAGATTGCGACTTCCTTCAACTTACGCGTAAATGTTTTTTCACGAGTTAAAAAGACATTTTTAGCAAGTTGCTGCGTAATCGTACTACCGCCTTCGACCTTCTCTCCAGCTAACGTGTCTTTATAAAGAGCACGGAATATTGACGGATAATCAATTCCTTGATGCTCATAAAAACGAGAATCTTCCACCGCAATAAACGACTGCTGCACGTATTTTGGAATTTGCTCGATTGGTACGAGGTCTCTATTTTCTACGTATAATTTCGTAATTTCTTTCCCTTTCTGGTCAACGATACGTGATGAAGAGTGGAAAACGAGCTGCTTTTCATCCATCATATAGCCACCAGCTAACACAATAAGTTTATAGATTACAATCGCTAATACAAGCGTCGCTAACCCACCTAATAAAGTCCACTTTACTTTCTTCATACATCGGCCTTCTTTCCAAATGATGGTACATTTATTATTTGAAAAAGAAGTATCTTTATGTATATAATCTTCGAAGTTTTTTAAGAGAGTTGATATAATAGAAACAAATAAGTAAGGGGGCATTAAAATGAAGGCTATTATTTCATACGAAACACCTCTAAAACAAGCACATTTCACTGCAAAAAATAATGAAAAAGATATGTTTTATAAAGAAAATACAGAAGAATCTGTAGAAGGATCTCTTCAATATGACGTACTAGATGCTGTTGGCGAATTTAAAGGACAACCTGGCTATATCGTTTGTAACAACATTTCTGTCACAGACGAAGGTCGCCCTGTATTTGAAAACCGTTTTAAAAACCGTGCAGGCCTTATTGAAAACGAACCAGGATTTCAAGCGATCCGCGTTCTACGCCCATTAAGTAACGATACATATGTCATCTTAACGATGTGGGAAACAGAGCAAAACTTTAAAGACTGGACAGAATCACGTTCATTCGAAAACGCTCATAAAAAACGTCCTGCACAAGCAGAGGGACAATCACAGGCTCAGGTGCATCCACATGCAGAACAGCAAAAGAGTATTTTCTCTCGTCCTTCTTTTGTGACTACTTTTGATGTGTTAGTTTAATTAAAAAGTAATACAACACTATCAGTACGTGAAATTATATTAACGATTTTCCGAATATATCTATCACATCTTGAAATATATCAACGATTTTCCGAATATATCTATCACATCTTGAAATATATCAACGATTTTTCGAATATATCTATCACATCTTGAAATATATCAACGATTCGACTAAAGATATCCATTTAATAACAAAAAAGGAAACACCACTACGCACCGGTGTTTCCTTTTTCTTTGTACCAATTATATATACGAAGTGTGTCCTCTTTTCGCATGTGCTTCACTTTATAACGATGCCCTGCTACCGATACGGCAGCTGTACATAACTCGTCTTTCTTTTGAAAATATGATTGATTGTACCCCACCGCTTGAATATGCCTTCTACGCATGATTCCTGTATATTTCGCAAGACCTCTGTACACCATCGTTAATTGATTTTCTCTCATCATATAACCGCCGCTAGTATAACGAGCGTATGCGAGTATTGTAACTCCGATACATAGCGGGATAAGAGTGAATAACGCGATATATTGTTTGAAATATATACTCGCACTAACGATCGGCACAGCGAGCACAGCAGTTGTAATCCAGCCCATGATGATGTAACGGCGCAATGCCGTTTTCGGTAAATGAACGATTTCCTCTTCCATTTCATACGGCAACTGTAAATATGCGAGTAACTGCTGCACATCTTTTTTCTTCATAAAAGGATGTAACATCACTTCATTCCCAGCGGATTCTATACTTTGAATGACTTCTACTTCGACAGAACAATAACCGAAAGGCTGACGGAGAATGCCTTCTTTCACAGTAATTGCTTGAATACGGTGCAATTTTAACACAAACTCTTTCTTATCAAATAACCCTTGTACGATGCGAATTTCATTTCCGTTTCGCTCAATTTTAAAGTTTGCATATTTTAACGCATAGCCTGCTGTTGAAATAACCCAAGAAATTGCCATTAAAATTGCGGCCATAACGATTAATTCATATACACCGTTATCCATCACATACGCTTCCACTTTATTGATGAGCCATTCTGGTAGAAATTGATTAAACTCTGTGTAAAGGATTACTAACATAGAAAACACTAATCCAAATCTACCAGATGTAATAGATGCGAATAAAATTTCTTTCGCTTTTAACTGATAAACTGTCTTACTACCTTCTTCCGCAGGCACCTCTTCAGCTACAACGCTTCTTTCTTTATGCAATAAAGCAATTAGTTCCTTCGCTTCATCTTCTTTAATACCAGCTAACATCACTTCTGGCTCACTACCGCCGCCTGCAACTTCTATATTTAATTTTGTAAGTCCAAGTATTTGATAAATGATGTTAGAAGATGTACTAACATTTTGCACACGTTCGTTATTTAAGTAGCTTTCTTTCTTTACAAACACACCATGCTTTATATGTAAAATATTATTCTCAATCCAGTACACTTTGAAATACCATTTCACAGCGGAGAAAATAGCCATCACGAATAAAAGAAACAATAAAACAAAATAAAATAAATACCAAGGCTCATTTTCATCTGAGCGAAATATTACAAGAAGGATAAAAGGAAATAAACCCGAAATTCGAATACCCAATAATATCGTGATCGGATGTTGCCTCTTATACATCCTTATCACTCACTTTCGCAAGTTCTCCAATTTGTCTTTTCAGTTGTTCTGCTTCTTCTTTCGTTAAACCTGGAATACTATGAGAAGTTGCTGCTGTTGAAATGTGTAATTCTGCTAAATTATACTTTCTCATAATCGGCCCTTGCTCAATCGTTACGTGCTGCACACGGATCATCGGAATAAGTACACGTTTTACAACGAACATTCCCTTTTGAATCTCAATCTCTTCTTCATTTAATCTGTAACTATAATAGCGTTGACGTAAATTTGGAAATACAAAATAATCAAGCGGGATAAATGTAATAGCGCCTGTTACTAACAATCCGAACAGCCAACCCCACCAGTTAAAGTTAATCATAAAAAAGAAATACGCAATTACGACTGCTAGTATAACTGCCGCCCCAATTAAAGCGTGAATTCGCCACACTTTCAGCATATTAGAATGAATCTCCCTTTCTAACGGCTGCATCTCATCACTCCAATTATATGAATGTATTACTTATATATTAGTTGGTATATACATTTTTGTAAAATTATAGTTTTTTACATCGTATCAAGCATTTCTTTAAAATTCCCTTCATTAATCGAATACACTTGAAACTGGATGTAATCTATCTCATTCGTATCTGGTTTAGCAAATGGCAAAATGTTAAATCTCGCCGCCGATCTTCCTAGCATATCTACAATCATAAGAGAAACGTCAATATATTCGAAGTCTATACGGAATACTACTGCTTCTTTTGTAAACTCATAATCTTTAATCGCATCATAAGACTTATTCGCACTTATGAGCGTCACTTTTAATAATTGATTTAAATTTTCTGGTTTAAAATTAATCATATGTACAGCTCCTTTTTTTAACAAAAAACTACGAAAATAGTGTAATCTTTTCCTTTCACGGCTTCACACATCAATTATATAAAAAATAAAGCTAGTTTTTTATAAATTTTTTGATATAATTACATACGGGAAAAGGGAAGAATTTTGTCTTCCCTTGTGTTTTTTATTTGCATCTAGTACTTTTGCTAGATGCCTTTTTTTATACTAAAAAAGCATCCTCAAAGTATGTGAGGATACCTTTTCAACAATTGTACTTACATAATCCAGCTTCATTTTCTAGTTTATATTATTTCTGAGTATACTCTAAAGTTCGTTTTCATTCATTCTCTATAAGCAATTGCATTTGGCAACTGTAAGAATCCGTACTAAAAAACTCATCTAATAATTCCACTTCAATGCAATTTTTAATTGTTACATTATTTTTCTCTATATAATCTTTTAATTTCTCCATACTTTCTTCTTTATTATTCTTTTTATAGGCCAGCGTTAAATAGTTACCTTCTGGTAAGATATCTATATTTTGCTCTTTCTGTGTGTAATCATATTTACATAACACAGAAAAAGCATACTTTGGTTCAAATCTATATTTTGAATGAACCGTATATGCTATACCAATCTCCATCGTTGTTTCTAAATTTCTCTCCTGAATAATTTTATCTACCTCTGAATAATAAAGGAATTCTTTAAAATTACCCACTTCTTTGCATGGAGCAGTGACGATATAACGTTTCTCAAAATACTGTATTGTTATTTGATTATGTACTAGTACCTTTTTAGCGACTTGTACACTATTATCTAGTTTATCAATCGTATGAATGACTGCTTGCATCTCTTTTATCTTTTGCTCAGTTTCTTCTCTTTTTAATGCTAAAAATTTTAATAATTCATCCATATTCTTTTCCGTGAAAATTTTTTGCAGTTCTTTCGTACTCGTTCCTAAAGCTCTACAAACTTTAATTATATCAATATAAACAAATTGATCTACCGAATAGTATCTATAACCCGTTTTTGCATCAATATATACTGGGATAAGAATGCCTGTTTGATGATAATATCTTAAAGCTTTTATTGTAATGCCTTTCATATTAGCAACTTCACCAATAGAAAATAAATTTTCCAATTTATATTGCCCCCTTATTCTTGACTCTCCTCTAAAGGGAGACGTTATTATTTTATCGTTAAAGTTAGTGGAAGGATAATAAAAAATGGGTCGTGTAAAATATGGAAACCTTAAAAGAAAAGATTATAAATAAGTGAGTTTAAAAATCAACTTGGCAGTCTTAGAAAAGTTACTAGGTGCCATTACAATCATCGAATTTATTTAAAAAAGAGGTTAAAATAGATGATACATTTTTTCTAGCTAACTAATTCAATGAAAGAAGGATATAATATGAAAATTGATAGACCAAAAATTTCGCCAGAGTTATCTTTAAAGAATTTTCACGATATTTTTTATGAAGAAGATTCAACATTAGAAATGTGTGAAATCATCGATTCCACTTTTGAAAATGAATCTGTAGATAGAGTGCGTTTATATAATGCAGTGATAAAAAATTGTAAGTTTACCAATACAGACTTTAGCAATATTGATATTACAGATGTTTGTTTTGAGAACTGCGATTTATCAAATGTTAATTTAAGCAACTCTTCTGTTCACAGAGTCGAATTTAAAAACAGTAAATTAATTGGCGTTAATTTTACGGAATCTAGCTTAGGAAATGTTACATTTGAAAATTCAATTTTGAATTTAGCTTCACTTGGAAATTCTAAACTAGAAAAGATCATATTTAATGAAACTTCATTAAATAATGCAGATTTTTTTGACTGTAAACTAAAAAAAGTTGAATTCAATTCATGTAGCCTTGACGAAGCAAATTTTGATCAAACATCACTGAAGGGAATAGATATTAGTTCTTCTAATTTTGATACACTTACCGTTTCAGTGAACAATCTAAGAGGATGTAAAGTATCATCATATCAAGCTATTCAGTTTGCAACATTACTCGGATTAATAATTAAAGATTAGTCATAAAGAACGATTTAAAATGTAAAAAGGTATCCTCGTACTTGAAGGATACCTTTTTATTATCTCTATTTTTGACAGATTACTGTTTTGTATCATATTCTTTTCATCAATCTAGTGCACTTCAACAATTGTACCATCTTCGAATACTTTGAATACACCAGTAAATCCTGATCCAGCTGCACCTTCTATTTTATATGTCGTACGCACTCTTATTTGATAATATTTCTTTCCATTTTCTACTTGCGTATTCTCTAGCGTGTAATCATATTCTTCTTTATATTCATTTTTAATATATTCTTTAGCTTTCTCAAAAGTAAATGCATCTTGATTCTTTCCTGTCTCTACCTTTTGATTCTTCTCTGTCTCTGTTTTTTGGTTCTTTTCTGTTGCTACCTTTTGATTCTTTTCAGGCTCCACTTTTTGACTCGTTCCTGCATCTGTTTTTTGTGCCTTCGGTGCTGCTGTTTCACTCTTTGCAGTTTTTTCCTCTTCACCAATTTTAGTAACTAATCCTACAGCTTTTTTATTATATTCTTCAAAGTTCTTGTTACCTTTCGTTTCGGAAACTAGCTTATCTAATATCTCTTTCGCTTCTGCATAATTTTTCTTACTTATGAACTCTTCACTTTTCGTCAGTTGCTCGCTATATTTCTTTTTTTGTTCTAAGATGGCTAGTAATGCTGTTCGTTCTTCCTTCGCTTGTTTTATCAGCGTATTACTTCCATTCTTCACGCTCTCTACTTTTTCAAATGACTTGATTGACTCTTCTACCTTTGTTTCCTCTTTTAACTTCACTGCTTCAATCATTGCTTTCGTTTGTTCTATAAGTACTTTTACATCTGAATCATCTTTTTTCTCATCTAGCGCTCGTTCAAATGACGATAAGGCTGTTTTATATTCTTTATTCGTTAGTGCAGTCTTTCCCTCATCCATTGCTTTTTCAAAGTTCCCATTACTACATCCAGCCAACATTAAAAATGTAAGTCCAATTACCGTTAATAACTTTCTCATTTTCTCTCCCCCTATATACTCCTAAAACAATAACATCATATGTATAAAAATCTGTGTAGTACTTAGACTAACAGTAAAATATGTACTACATTGTGTGCGGGAACGGAAGTACATTTCATTTACTATCATTACTTAAAACTCCTAAATAGTTGGTAGTCTTCTTCTTTTAAGACCGAAAGGAATTTTAATAATGCGGATAAAGCTCCCACTCAAAATCTTTACTACACACTCTCATACACATAGAAAAACCATTTTTAGTTTATAGTTTGTTATTTCTTCAACTTTAAATATTCTCAGTTGATTGGAAATACGAACTACAACTCGTAATCTATCGAAAACATAAGAAAACAAAACGTAACAAAAGTTACGTTTTGTAACTTATCTGTAACACAAATGTAACATAACGTTTTTAAACATACAATAGTTTTTTTACATTATTTTCCCCACCTACCGTTGGACTATCCCCCTTCAAACATGTAAGGAAAGAAACTTCTTTCCTTACGCGTTAAAATTAATTACATAGATAGCCCTTTTTTCAACAAAACACTATGAAAACGTGAGGACATTTATCTTCCCTTGTATTTTTATTTGCATCTAGTACTTTTGCTAGATGCTTTTTTTATGCCAAATAAAATAAAAAAGGTATCCTCAAATACTTGAAGGATACCTTTTCACTTTTATTATCTCTGCTGTTTTCTACCTAATACGAGTAATCCAAAACTCATCATTACAAGAAATGCTCCCATATATGGTTCCACAGGCATTTTCTGTCCTGTCTTCGGTAATTCTTTTTCAGGTTTTTCTGGATTTGGTGTTCCAGGCTTCTCTGGATCTGTTGTTTCCGGTTTTTCTGGATCTGTTGTTTCTGGTTTTTCTGGATTCGTTGTTTCCGGTTTTTCTGGATCCGTTGTTTCCGGTTTTTCTGGATCTGTTGTTTCAGGCTTTTCTGGACCTGGTGGTGCTAAATGACTCAATTTGTTTAACACTTCTAATTGAACCGAACTTATCATTCCTTTTGTAATTTCAAATGGAATTGGATTAGTTAATTTTTCATATCCTTTTGGTGCTTCTACTTCTACAAGTGTGTAGTTACCTACAGATAGATCTGAGATTTTTGCTTTTCCAGCTTTATCTGTCGTTACTTTCGCGACTACTTTGCCCTTTTCATCATGAACTTCAAACACAGCTCCTGCTAATACTTCCTTGCTTTCAGCAGCCATTTTTGTAATGTCCACTGAACCTTTGTCTAACTGCTCATTCTCTACTTTCAATGATAAGACTTTCGTCATACCTTGTTGGATTTCAAACGATACTGGTTCTGTTAATTGTTTGTAACCTGGTAAGCTTGCT
The DNA here is from genome assembly GCF_016483575.1 of Bacillus cereus group sp. N12. Taxonomy (NCBI): domain Bacteria; kingdom Bacillati; phylum Bacillota; class Bacilli; order Caryophanales; family Bacillaceae; genus Bacillus; species Bacillus cereus group sp. N12. The sequence continues at coordinate 17,722 of NZ_JAEHBO010000013.1, read as the reverse complement.
TTTTCTACTAATTTATACTTTCCTACTGATAAATCTGAAATTTTTGCTTTTCCATCTTTATCTGTCGTTACTTCGGTTACTACTTTGCCTTGCTCATCTTGTACTTCGAAGACTACGCCTTCTAATACTTTTTGGCTATCTTTATCTACTTTTGTAATTTCTACGTTACCCTTGTCTAACATTTCATTTTCTACTGTTAAAGCAAGAGATTTCGTCATACCTTTTTCAATTTGGAAAGTAATCGGATCTACCAATTGCTTATATCCTTTTGGTGCTTTTACTTCTACTAGCTTGTATGTGCCAACTGATAAATTAGTAACTTGTGCTTGTCCTTTTTTATCTGTCGTTATTTTAGCGACTACTTTTCCTGCTTCATCTTGAATCTCAAATACTGCATCAGCTAAAGCATCTTTCGTTTCTTTGTCTACTTTTGTAATTTCTAAATTTCCTACATCCACTAATTCATTTTCGACAGTCAATTGTAATGCTGTAACTCTACCTTTTTCAATTTCGAATGAAATTGGTTTTTCAAGTGGCTTGTATCCTACTGGTGTTTCTACTTCTACTAACTCATACTTTCCAATAGATAAATCTGAAATGTTTGCTTTTCCTTCTTTATCCGTTTTTACTTTCGCAACTACTTTTCCTTTTGAATCACGTACTTCAAATACAACATTTTCTAATGGTGCTTTACTGTCTTTATCTATTTTTGTGATTTCTACATTCCCCGTATCTACCATTTCATTTTCTACAGTGAACGCTAAAGATTTTGTCATACCTTTTTTAATTTCAAATGGTACAGGCTTTTCTAATTTTTTGTAACCTGGTAAACTCTCTACTTCTACTAGCTTGTACTTTCCTACTGATAAATCTGCAACTGTTGCTTTTCCAGCTTTATCTGTCGTTACTTTCGTTACTACTTTGCCTTTTTCGTCTTGAACTTCAAAGACTACACCTGCTAACGGCGCCTTATTATCTTTATCTATTTTTGTGATTTCTACATTTCCCGTATCTACCATTTCATTTTCTATTTTTAATGATAGAACTTCTGTCATGCCTTTTTTGATTTCAAACGATACTGGTTCTGTTAATTGTTTGTAACCTGGTAAGCTTTCTTTCTCTACTAATTTGTATTTTCCTACAGATAAGTCTGAGATTTTTGCTTTACCATTTTTATCTGTTTTTACTCCTGTTACTACTTTGCCTTGCTCATCTTGTACTTCGAAGACTACACCTTCTAATACTTTTTGACTGTCTTTATCTACTTTTGTAATTTCTACTGAGCCTTTGTCTAACTGCTCATTCTCTACTTTTAATGATAAGACTGTCGTCATACCTTTTGTAATTTCGAATGATACTGGCTCTGTTAGTTTTTTGTAGCCTGGTAAATTCTCTACTTCTACTAGTTTGTAACTTCCTACAGATAGATCTGAAATTTTCGCTTTTCCTTCTTTATCTGTTTTTACTTTCGTTACTACTTTTCCTGCTTCATCTTGGATTTCAAAGACTACGCCTGCTAATGCATTCTGGCTATCTTTGTCCACTTTTATAATTTCTACTGAACCTTTATCTACTAATTCGTTCTCTACTTTTAGTGATAAAACTTCTGTCATACCTTTTTTAATTTCAAACGATACTGGTTTTGCTAGTTTTTTATATCCTGGTAAGCTTTCTACCTCTACTAGCTTATATTTCCCTACTGATAAATCTGAAACGTTTGCTTTTCCTTCTTTATCTGTCGTTACTTTTGTTACTACTTTATCTTTTTCGTCTTGCACTTCGAATGTTACGCCCGCTAATACTGCGCCACTTTCTTTGTCCACTTTTGTAATCTCTACTGAACCTTTATCTAACAGTTCGTTCTCTACTTTCAATGATAAAACTTTCGTCATACCTTTTTCGATTTCAAACGATACTGGTTCTGTTAATTGTTTGTAACCTGGTAAGCTTTCTTTCTCTACTAATTTGTATTTTCCTACAGATAAGTCTGAGATTTTTGCTTTACCATTTTTATCTGTTTTTACTCCTGTTACTACTTTGCCTTGCTCATCTTGTACTTCGAAGACTACACCTGCTAGTACTTTTTGACTGTCTTTATCTACTTTTGTAATTTCTACGTTACCCTTGTCTAACATTTCATTTTCTACTGTTAAAACAAGAGATTTCGTCATACCTTTTTCAATTTGGAAAGTAATCGGATCTATTAATTGTTTATATCCCTTTGGTGCTTTTACTTCTACTAATTTGTATGTGCCAACTGATAAATTAGTAACTTGTGCTTGTCCTTTTTTATCTGTCGTTATTTTAGCGACTACTTTTCCTGCTTCATCTTGAATCTCAAATACTGCATCAGCTAAAACATCTTTATTTTCTTTGTCTACTTTTGTAATTTCTACATTTCCTGTATCCACTAATTCATTTTCGACAGTTAATTGTAGTGCTGTTATTCTACCCTTTTCAATTTCGAATGAAATTGGTTTTTCAAGTGGTTTGTATCCCGCTGGTGTCTCTACTTCGACCAACTCATACTTCCCAATGGATAAATCTGAAACATTTGCTTTTCCTTCTTTATCCGTTTTTACTTTTGCAACTACTTTTCCTTTTGAATCACGTACTTCAAATACAACATTTTCTAATGGTGCTTTACTATCTTTATCTATTTTTGTTATCTCGACATTCCCTGTATCCACCATTTCATTTTCTACTTTTAATGATAGGACTTCGGTCATGCCTTTTTTAATTTCAAATGATATTGGTTTTTCTAGCTTTTTATAACCAGGTAAACTTTCTATCTCTACTAAGTCATACTTTCCTACAGGTAAATCTGAAACATTTGCTTTTCCAGCTTTATCTGTTGTTACTTTTTTAACTTCATTACCCTTTTCATCTTGGACGATGAATATTACTCCCGCTAATGGTGCTTTATTATCTTTATCAACCTTTGTTATCTCGACATTTCCCGTATCTACCATTTCATTTTCTATTTTTAATGATAGAACTTCTGTCATACCTTTTTTGATTTCAAACGATACTGGTTCTGTTAATTGTTTGTAACCTGGTAAGCTTTCTTTCTCTACTAATTTGTACTTTCCTACTGATAAATCAGAGATTTTTGCTTTACCATTTTTATCTGTTGTTACTTCCTTTACTACTGTTCCAGCTTCATCTTGCACTTCAAAGATTACGCCTTTTAATGCTTTTTGACTGTCTTTATCTACTTTTGTAATTTCTACTGAGCCTTTATCTAACTGCTCATTCTCTACTTTCAATGATAAGACTGTCGTCATACCTTTTTTAATTTCAAATGATACTGGATCTGTTAGCTTTTTGTAACCTGGTAAGCTTTTCATCTCTACTAATTTGTATTTTCCTATTGATAAATCAGAGATTTTTGCTTTACCATCTTTGTCTGTTTTTACTTTTGTTACTACTTTACCGTTTTCATCTTGCACTTCGAAGACTACGCCTTCTAATACTTTTTGACTATCTTTATCTACTTTTGTAATTTCTACTGAACCTTTATCTAACAGTTCGTTCTCTACTTTCAATGATAAAACTTTTGTCATACCTTTTTTGATTTTGAACGATACTGGTTCTGTTAGCTTTTTGTAACCTGGTAAGCTTTTCGTCTCTACTAATTTGTACTTTCCTACTGATAGATCTGAAACGTTTGCTTTTCCATCTTTATCTGTTGTTACTTTTCTTACTACTTCACTTTTCTCATTTTGGACTTCAAATTCGACACCCGCTAATACTGCACCGCTTTCTTTGTCCACTTTTGTAATTTCTACATTACCTTTGTCTACCATTGCATTTTCTACTGTTATTGGGAATATGCCGTCCCCTGTTACATTTACTTCGAACTCTTTTTCTTTTAATTGGTATCCTTCTGGTGCTTTCGTTTCTTTTAAAATATATTTCCCTGGTACTAACGGTTTAGAAATTGCCTTACCATCTTTATCTGTAACAATATGTTCGACTACTACACCGTCTTTTACTATGTCAAACTCTGCATTTGCTAATGGCTTTTCACCATTTTCCGAATCAATTTTCTTTAATTCAATTTGACCCTTTTGTATAGTATTTTTAATTTCAATTGTTTTTGTTTCTCCAGCTTGAAGTGTAACCTCTACTGGTTCTTTTAATTTTTGATATCCTTCTGGTGCTACTATTTCATAAACTTTATACGTCCCAGGAGCTAAAGTTTGAGGTACTGAAAAACCTTTTTCGTCCGTTTTCAGTTTTGCAACAACTTCATTTGCACTATTTCGAACTTCAAATTCGGCACCTTTTAACCCTTTATTCGAATCCTCAGCATCTATTTTATGAATTGATACTGTACCGTCTTTTGGAGTTTCAGGCGGCGTAACAGTTACTTCTTTCGATGTTAATTTCTTATCATCAAAATGTAATTCTGCCTTATTAGGAATCTTCTTATCTACGTAAGAAGATAAGTCTGCATTAGCTTTAATTTTCGCCTTAATATTCAAGTTAATTATCTGGTCTTCATATGATTTATAGTCAAAGTTCTCACCGAACGTAAATGTCACTTCACTTTTTTGTTTATCTATCTTTAATGTTCCTTTAGAAGTAATATCTTGACCATTTTGATCATACACTTTTGCCTCTAATACTTCTAAAACATCTTCTAAATCATCACTAATTACCATAGATGTGTATTTAGGAGGATCGTTCGGTATATGTGTACCAACTTGGTATTGAATAACTTGATCCATTTGTGTTAACTGCTCATTCTCTACAAGCTTGCCATTCTCATCAACTATATTTTTTTCAATGCTAGGTGGATTATCGTCACCTGAACCGGATCCTCCCCCACCACTTACAAATACTTGTCCTACTTTTTCTTCAGTTTTAATATTTTTACCTTCTAATTTCACAGTATTTTTATGAGGTTTTGCAGCAGGATTTGTAACCTTTGTTTTATATCTTAAAACATAGCCTTTGGAACTGTCTGGAAATTCAATTGTAAATCCAGCCTTTGTCGCATTAATTTTAATGTTAGATAAATCTGCTGGCTTAATATTTGTTGGTGCATAACCATCTTCAAATACAGCCTCTTCTAATACTACGCTGTCTGTAATTAACTCATGCCCAGGTCCTAATGTATCTGTTAATTTAAGATCTTGCATTTCTGTTCCAGTTGCATTTACATATACAAGCCAATCAGCAATGGACGGATCTTCTTGATTATAAGAACCCCATTTCAATAGATTATCTGTATTGGGCTGTGGCTTCGGTCTCTCTGTCGTATTACTTACATTTACTTCTTTATTTACGATTTGACCATCAACGTTAAATTCTAATGGAATTTCTTTGACACCATCATATGCTTCTAGACCAAAGTAGAATTCTACAAATAAAGAACCTTTAACGTTATTCTTTCCTTCTACGTAATCACCCATAGTACATGTTAATAGGCCCTTTTTCATCTCACATGTACCAACTGTTTTTCCTTCAGCATCTTTTAAAGGAAAACTCATATTCATAAGGTCTTTTCGAAACTCTTTTGGCATATCAATTGTGAATTGATCTCCACTTTTTATTTTTTCTTTAGCTGACCACTTCACTTCTACTTTCATACCATCTGAGGCTTGATACGGTTCAGATGTCGTGCCATCAGTACGGGAAATATTAATTTCGTCCACTGGACTTTTCATCACAGCAGCTTGAATAACTGGAGCCCACACATTCAGCACTGAAAATAATACTAGAAAAACTAATGAAACCATTGAAATATGCCTTTTAGTACTTTTCATTTGCATAGTTCCCTCCTATTTTTTATATTTATATAACAAAAAAAGACCGTCCGGTTGCATCAAAAATGTGCAACCAGACGATCTTAGTAACCAATATATATTACCGTAGACTCTAAGCTTTGCGGCCTATCCTTTCGAATAGTGTGCTAAAAATATCTTTTATTCTTTTTTTGTTTCATTTTCCTCTTAAACCAAATATTACTATACCGTCTGGACGGTTATAATTCAACACCCTACAAAATTGTTCTATTATTCTAACAAAAAAAATAATTCACCACTGGATTAAATAACTAACGGTGAATTATCGTATATTATATAGTTAGTATATTCTACTTATATGAATTATTAATAAGAGCTTGAATCACTTTTTCTCTTAACTCGGGGCTTAGTCTTCCAATCCCTAAACATTCCGAATACCATAATCCATCTGCTGCTAATCTAATAATTGTGGCACAAACTGAATCTATTTCATCATTTTCTATATTATTCTGAAGTTGGTGAAATGCTTGTTGTAATGGCTCAAGTAATTCAGGTTTTAACATGAATGCTGTCATCATACTACTAGACAGCTCTTCTGATCTTCTCTCATTACTTAATCTTTCCTCTACAAAAGAGCGAACCCATCTTCCTTTTCTCTCTGAGTCTTCCTCTACTTTATTGTAAATAGCGTCTTGATACTCCTCCGTTCCTTTGAGTATCATACCTTCTATTAAAGCTTCTTTATTTGAAAAGTGATACAACAATCCACCTTTACTTACGCCCGCCTCTTTTGCCACTGCTTCTAAGGTTAATTTAGCAACCCCTTTATATTGCACAATGTGAGAAGCAGCTGATAAAATTTTTTGCCGTGTTATGCTTGTACTCATTCCTTTTTAAAACCCCATTTCGACTAAAATTATATAAATACGTATCTTATTTTTAATATTGTTGAGTACTACTAACTATTTTCTTTATACAACAAAAGCTTCATTACCTTTGAATTTTTAGTTACTTATTCTATTAAAAATTTCCATATCATTCAATATGATAACATCAAATACACAACACTGACTATACATCTATACTTTTATATTCATTTCTAATATATTCATGAATAGGATTTATTAGTTTAGCTTTTCCTATTACTTTATCACCTTCATTAGTTTATCTTATTAGACAACTGTAATTCTCTCAGTACTAAATAAAAAATGTTATTCCTCCCGTTGAATGGAGGAATAACATTTTTTATTTATAAACTACTTAACAAATTTGATTCCAACTAGCATCCTTCACATCTTCACTAGTCGGTTTTCTAACTGATTTCACAAAACATTCCTCGCAAGCACCGAACGTAATGAAATTTTTCTGTGCTTGTCTTAACGAAGGTTCATTTGCCCCGCCTTCAAAGTCAGGATTGTTAAACTGAACCTCATCATCTTCCCAATAACATATACTGCAAATTCCATATGTACCTGTTGGTTCTTCTTCTATTGTTTTATACCCACAACACGGACAAGTGTATTTCATGTTCCCACTCCATTACTAACTTGTTTTTTCTCCCATATATCCCGACCCACAAAGAATGTAACAGCACAAATCATAGTTATCCCCATGAAAAAAACATTGGAATCTTCATATGTATTTGGAATCCCTACCGTTATGAAAACAATACTAAAAGCTAAGAGTAAATATAATAATACAGATATAATATAGCTAAATTTAAATCGTAAAATGATACCTCTAAACAATATCTCACCAAGAAGACATCCACCTAAAATAATAGGTACTCCGAAATACAATGTAAGGACTCCCATTTGCGAAATAGATTGAATTATCTTTCCAAGTATGTTCGGCGAAATCATCTCATTATTTTTTCCCATCCTATCATATAAATCAAGTGCCGTTGCTGAAATAAAGAAACTTAATATAGAAAATGAATACGGAATTAAAAATTTGCTCACTCTCATTCACCTCACTTTTTTCCTTTCATATATATTATTCACTATTTTCTATCATTTTCACATAAAAAAATAACCCTCTATGATAAAACATAGAGGGAAGAATTTCTATATAAAAACCTATACCTTATCCTGAAGTGAATTCCGAAAACAGAACACATATCAAAACACCTAAACCATCTGCTCCCTATATTCGGTTTAGATGTTTTATCCCGCTATTTGCGGGCAGTAAGACCCCCACCTCAAAATTTAGCGAAAACAAAGAAGTTAGGTGAGGAATCAACTGCCCGTAAACGCCCGATTCGTTCAACTAATAATCAGTGGGGATGAAGAACCCCCCACTGATTAAAGTTTCACTTTATTAGAAAGTAGTACCTTCTTTTTTGTAATATTCTTTTGAAATCTCTTCATAAAACGCTGCCGATGTCGAATAGAAGTAAGGTGCTAACCATAAGAAACCGATTCCTATAGTAAGAATACTTAAGATGAACCAGCCAAGGAAACTTAAGCATAGTAAAAAGTAATCCATTTTATGTCCGTTCATCATATGGCGACTTTCGGTAATTGCTTGATTCGCTGTGTATTCTGGATGATCATTCAAAATAAAATACGTCATAGAATAAGAAAATGATTTAATAATACCCGGAATAATAAGAAGTAATGTCCATAGAATTACGTATACATACATTAGTAAATATGTTAAAAATGCCTTCATAAACTTACTTCCATCGCTAAACCATCTAAATACATGACCAATACTAGCATTAGTTCCACGAATTACATTTAAAACTAGGTAATAAGCACCCGTTGTTAACGGACCGATAATAAGCATTGCAATAATAGTTACTGTAAGCGAATCACTTGCTTCTTCCCAACCCCAAAACATTGAGAAAATACCTGTGGTTAGAAATTCCACAGCTCCAATAAGAATTCCAATTAATAAGGTTGCTCCTACTGCTAATCCCCATTTTCCTTTTAATGCATCAAGTGCTTCTCTTTTCAACTGACTTATCATACATAGCCTCCTAATATTATTTCTACATTATTATACCATTTATATCAAATATTTCACGAATTCCCCTTAAATAGAAGCACACTTCCTTTTTTCTGATACATATTCATATATGTGCGCTGTAGTACTCATATATGGATTGGACTAAAGAAAACTTAGTTCAATTGCAAACTACTCATTTCTCTATAAAAAAAGCCTGCCTATCATACTAGGCAAGCCTTTTTAAACTAATCCTCACTTATTCTCTTCTTATACCAATCCTGCATTCTCTCTGCATCTTCTACTCTCGTATGCTCTAATTTATAATTCGATGATGCACTAGAAAACTTATACGTACATAAGTCTACGCGGCGCTGGAAATATGATTGTGTCTTCTCCATTGATTGGACGTGTCTTCTTCTTACAAGTCCTGTATATTTTCCAATACTACGATACACAATTGTAATTTGTTCTCCGTTTACACCGTAACCATTTGTTTTAAATGTTGCGTATCCAAGTGTAAAGATGAGGATCGCGAGCGGTAATAATGCCCACATGATGTAATACTTTTCAAAGTATATGCTGATTCCCGTCAGCGGGATTGCTAGCATGGCGAAGAAGATGAAACTATCAATGAGATAGCGACGCAATGCTGCTTTTGGTAATGAAATAATGTTTGTATTCAGTTCGTATGGTAATTGTAAATGGGTGAGTAACTGTTGCACGCGATCTTTTCGAATGATAGGATGTAGCGTAACTTTTTCTTCTTTTCCTTCACTTTGAATGACTTCTACTTGCACAGCACAATAACCGAATGGTTGGCGTAATATACCTTCTTTTATCGTAATACCTTGAATGCGGTGTAACTTTAATACGAGTTCTTTTTTCTCAAGTAATCCTTGCGAAATACGGACTTCATCATTTTTTCGATTGACTGTGAAATCCCCATGTTTTAACGCATATCCAATTGTAGATATAATCCAAGAAACGACAAGTAAAATAGCTACCATGTAAATCCAGCCATATATATCATGATCCATAACATAAGACTCTACGCTATTTTTGATCCATCTCGGAATGTACTCGTCCACTTGGTTATAAACGAAAAATATTAAAGAGAATAATAATCCAAATTGACCAGATGTAATAGACGCTATTAAAATCTCTTTCCACGTTAACTTGTACTCTGTCGTTTGTTTTTCCTCTGTAATAATTTCTTTTTGTACTACTTCTTCTGATGTTTCTTCTACTTTTACTACCGAGGTTGGCTCATTTAACATTGTAATAAGCTTTGTTGCCTCTTCTACCGTAATACCAGCTAAACTAACTTCCGGCTCATTTCCTCCGCCAGCTGTTTCAATTTTAATTTTCTTTAGTCCTAACACTTGGTACAGCATGCCTGAACTTGTATTAATCGTTTGAACACGTTCTTTATTTAAGTAGCTCTCCTTCTTCACAAAGAGCCCATCTTTAATATGTAATACGTTATTTTCGACCCAATATACTTTGTAGTACCAGCCTACGATAGCTGAAACAATCGTGATTACCGCAAAACCGATAGGAACTAAATACCAAAATGGAAACTTTCCTTTTAAACTAAAAAGAAAAATAATAAATGGTATAAAATCTGTTATTTTTAATTCTAATAACATCGTGATTGGATGCTGCCTCTTATACATCCTCATCACTCACTTTCGCTAATTCTGCGATTTTCGTTTTCAACATTTCTGCCTCATACATCGTTAAACCTGGGATACTATGAGAAGTCGCCGCTGTTGAAATGTGTAATTCTGCTAATCCGTATTTCCTCATAATTGGCCCTTGTTCAATTGTAACGTGCTGCACACGAATCATCGGTACTAATACACGTTTTACGACGAAAAGACCGTGCTGAATTTCAAGTTCTTCTTCATTTAGTTGGTAGCTATAGTAACGTTGACGCAATTTCGGGAATGTAAAGTAATCAAACGGCGTATATACAATTGTTAATCCGATGAGCACATAAAAAATCCAAGCCCACCAATTAAACTTAATCATAAAGAAAAGATATGCCAAAATGACGATAATACTAATTCCTAACTCAATTAAGGAACGCGTTTTCCACACCTTGACCATGTCAGGGTGAATTTCATTTTTCAATGGATCCATGTAACCACTCCAAATCTAGTAATCTAATATATGAATACTCTCAATCTATATTTTACATAACTTTACAGAAAATTGAAATTTAATTATCTTTCTTCTCTGGAATAAAATATCCGAACCAAAGTAACCAAATGAAACCGATTAACTTCAGCCAACTTCCATCCGCCTGAAAAGCCTCTATCATACCTGGAATTTTATACACTCCAATGAATCCAAGAAAACCGAGCCACCAGTTTTTTTGCATTTTCACTTTTACTCCTCCTTTATGACGTTTTTCACATTTCGAATCCAAATTTCTTTATACTTTAACTGGAATCCCATTAACATGTAGTTGCTCATATTATCGATAACGAGCGCTAACGTATGAGCATTCTCTTCTGTTGCATGTTGTGACACAACGTCAAGTTCTACACCTTGCTTTAATAAATCATGAAATCCATTTAAAAACTCTTCTTGTATTTCAAATAAACGTTTCTGATACTTCTCATTTCGCGCCGCAGTTACGATAAATTCATTTATGACGCGTAATATACCTTCTTGTCCTTCATACTCAGACAACATATGTAAACCATCTGCAATTAACTTTTTTGCAAAATTTTCTTTCGTATATTGATCTTTATCGAAGTAAGAAGAGAAATGATACCCAGAAAAAATTTCTTCAAATAAAAAATCTACTAACGCTTCTTTAGAAGAAAAATGATAGTAAATGGCCGGTTTTGAAATACCTACCTCTTTCGCAATCATGGAAAGGCTCATTTTCTCAATACCGTGCTCTGCCATAAGTTTAAATGACGCCTCTACAATGTTCTGCGATGTTTGTAAATTCTTTGTCATACTGTACCTCACTTGTTTTTACTTACCGGTCGGTAAGTAAATTATAAAATGAAACGAAATGATTTTCAAGTTAGTTAGCGCTTTAGAAGGGGGTTATTGGTAAATGTAGAAAAACATAAAGTAAAAGCAATATATAACAATAAGGAGGATGTTCATATGGGACTTGGTGGTAAAGGCGGTAGCGGCGGAACTGGTGGCGGTGAAGATGGACAAGCTGGTAAGAGCGGATTTCCATTCATCATTGTACTCTTTATCGTATTAATTATAGTTGGAGCTAGCTATAGTGGACTTGGCTTCTAAGAAAAGGCGCCCTACATTACACATGTAGGACGCCTTCTTTTTAATCCCTATTCAACAATCGCATACGATAACAATTCATCGTCACTTCTCCAAGTCTTTGCAGTAATTGATAGTTCGCATATGCGCCGACCGGGGCACCGATTATCGGTACGAGCTGAAGCATTTTTGCTAAATCGATATAGTCTCGGTACTCTGTTTGGAACTTTTCCCAGTCCATATGATTTTCTTCTTCTGTATCCCACGTTTCGATGGCTTTCCATATTTCTTTTCGATGATCATCACTTGAAAAGGCGAGTTGGAAAACGTGAAGGATAAAAAGGCGCTCTTCTTTGTTACTCGTATCAAATCCGTACAACGTTGCTGCATCGAATAAAAATTTAATTTTAATGCCGAGTAAAAGCGGAAAGTCAGCAAGGCCAAGGAGAATACCACCAGCTCCAGTCCCTGCTCCTTCCGCCGCTGCTATTTTTTTGTACTCATCCATTTTTTTGAGTACTTCATCGTCACGTCTTTGCAGTGACCATGTCGTCTCTTTTAATTTCGGCTTTATAAAGTTTGATCCGGCGCTGATCGTTTGCACCATCATACGAATCGTCTCTGTTAACACCTTTTGTACTTTCGCCGGAATGAGCTGTTGTACTTTCGTCTGCACTTTTTTGGAGAACCGTGTCATCATAGAAGAATCTTTCATGAATGTAGCTTTCCACTGCTCCAATTCTTTTATAACCTTCTCTTCATATGTAATCATAGGTTCATTCCTTTCAATTTAAACGCTCAATGCGCTTCGCCCCGTATTGGTAAACGAAACCGATACTAAATAATATGCTTACGATAAGTAAAATTCCTGTCATCATGAAATCTTTCGTTGCTAGTGCAAATATAACTGTAAAGATTACGCTCCCGATGATTAGAATCGCGTTTAATAAAGTAAGAAAATCTTTCTTCTTTTCATCTACCTTTACTGGATACAAATCAAGCCAAATTTTCATGCGGTGATGTTTCCATAAAGTTAATAGCTGATAGCCGATTAAGTATAGGAAGATAAAACTCACGATGAATCGTCCATATAAAAATGGAATGAAGTAAAGAATAACTCCTCCAAGAGCGAGCAAACGCACATATAATCCAAAATAGTTACCTGATCTTAAAAATGTTCTCGTATATAAGTATAAATATGTACGCTTTTCGCCGATTATCGAAAGAATGAAATCAAGCCATTTCTTGCGGGATACTCTCTCTTTTAATGCTGGTACATCAACGAACATATTCGCAATGCGGTACAGTAACATCATCTTTTTACCTTCTTCAGAAATTAAATACTCCCAGTTCAGCGGCTTCCCTTTCACCATTTGATGCATGATAGCAAGGTATAACACCATGAATAGAACAATTCCGCCAATAAAAAGAACTGAAGTACGTTCTACAAGGAAATATACAAATAAACCGTTTAAGATAAAACGTATGAACCAATCCGCCTTTTGTACATTTTGATCTGTTAAAAAGGACTTTTCCCACGCTATAAATAAATTCCAAGCTTTCACAATGACAAACGCGATTACAATCCATATGTAAGCCGCTCCTGTTTGCTTCATTTGCTGGAAGTATAACGGGGCAAGCGCAGCTGCTACGATTGCGATTATGTATAACTGAATCATAAACGTAAAGAGAAAGGCCTTTGTGAAGTAAGGCTTTAGCTTCTCTTCAACTGGCAGTAAGTAAACAAGGTCTGCTTCTTTTAATAACGTTTGCATTGATCCAGCTGTTAAAACTAGTCCAATTAGCACTGCCATTACGAGCGCAGTTGGAAACGAAGGTGTTAACGTTTGTAACCATTGTTGGTAATAATACGCTCCCGCACCGATGATAAACACGAAAATAAATTTCAAATGATCGTTAAATACGTATTTACTATATGTACGAACTTCTTTTAGAAAGTGACGAAATCGTTCTTTCCATAATGCTGTACTATTCATAATCTTCTTCCTTTGTTAAGGCAATATAAATATCATCTAACGTTGCACCTGGCATATTAAACTGTGATTGCAGTTCAGATAATGTTCCCATCGCTCTTACTTCGCCTTGATGTAAAATAATGAACGAATCACAATAACGCTCTGCCGTCGCTAAAATATGTGTACTCATTAAAATACCTGCGCCGCTCTTTTTCATTTGATCCATCATTTGAAGTAGAGATTGAATTGCTAACGGATCCAGTCCAACGAAAGGTTCGTCTACTATGTAAAGAGATGGCTCCACTAAAAATGCACTCATAATCATTACCTTTTGTTTCATCCCTTTTGAGAAATGAGATGGAAACCATTTTAAACGATTTTTCATACGAAATTCTTGCAATAGTTGTCCTACACGTTCTTCGTACTGTTTTTCATCGACACCGTACGCCATCGCTGTTAATTTCAAATGCTCTTCTAGCGTTAGCTCATCATATAATACCGGTGTTTCTGGAATGAATGAAAAGCTAGAACGGTACGCTGTCATATCATCACGAATTGTTTTCCCATTAATTGTGACAGTTCCTTTTTTCGGTTCCATTAAACCGATAATATGTTTAATCGTCGTACTTTTACCAGCCCCATTTAAACCGATTAAGCCGACAAGTTCGCCTTTATTAACAGAGAACGAAACGTCTTTTAATACAGGTCGTTTCGTATATCCTCCTGTAACATTTTCTACACGCAATAACTCGCTCATACGACACCACTTTCTTCATTAGTATTCATTCTATATTCATCTTACCAAAAATTGCGCTGTACTACATAGTATCGATGTGTTCAAAAAAAATTTAAATTTGTTAGCATATATTTTTACGAAAGCGGACATCATAATTAGTGAAGAAGGAACACATTGAAAAAGCAACCACCAATTGATGAGTATAACAACATAGTGAAGTCATCATGAAATGGGGTGTCCATGTTGGACAATGAAATTTACACATAACCAGATCATTTGTTTCATTTTCGAAACGGGGTGTCTCCGAAAGAGCATATACTGTTTTAAAAAATAAACAATTTCATTTTAAAAAGATTGCAATTCATTTCACTTGAAAATGGGGTGTCTACGGCAGAAACTTTAGCCGATTTACCATGCATTTCTTAAATAAATGGGGTGTCTGCGAAACGTAAATTACGATAATGCTTTTTCAATCCCTCTTCAGAAAACAGGAAGCTGAGTCAGCTTCCTGTTTTTCGTGTTTGTTCTCTTATGTAATTATGGTAAAATACGGCTAAGGATATTTGAAAGGATGAGATCGATGAATCATACAGCAGACAATTGTATTTTTTGTAAAATCATTGACGGGCAAATCCCTTGCTCAAAAGTATACGAAGATGAACATGTGCTTGCATTTTTAGATATTAGTCAAGTAACAAAAGGACATACTCTTGTTATTCCGAAAGTTCACAAACAAGACATTTTTGCGTTAACGCCAGAAATCGCATCACACATTTTTTCTGTCGTTCCAAAAATCGCAAATGCGATTAAAGCAGAGTTTAATCCAGTTGGCTTTAACCTACTTAACAATAACGGTGAAAAAGCTGGACAAACTGTGTTCCACTTCCACCTTCATTTAATTCCACGCTACGGTGAAAACGATGGTTTCGGTGCCGTTTGGAAATCACACCAAAATGAATATACAATGGAAAATTTACAAAACATCGCAAGCACAATTGCAAATAGTGTGAAATAGTGACACTATAAGAAGACGTAATACATAACAAGCCGATTCCCCGAAGTAATTACATATTGCAAGGCTTGTTTCTTCACTCCATATACCGGGGTATACTTTTCTGTGCATAGCGCACTTACAAGAAGGAAAAGTTCTCTTTTCTTTCTCTTGTTTTAAAGATATGCATACTATTTCACATCATGAATACGAACGAAAAATAAGGAGGTCTCTTTTTATGTCAAAAGCTAAATCCTTTATTACAGGTGTCCTTTGCGGCGGAGCAGTTGCTGGATTAGCAGTTCTTTTCTCTACTCCTTCTTCTGGCAAAGCCATGCGCGGCAAGTTAAAAGAAAAAGGAAATGATATTAAAAAGACTTTAGCTGATATTACAGCTGATACAAAGTTATTAAAGCGTCAAATCGTTGAAACTGCTTCAGAAGGTAAAGAAGTGTTTCAAGAATTAAAAGACGACATGCAAGACACGCTTTCTAACTGGAAACAAGATATTTCTCAAAACAAGCGCCATATTGAAAAAGAAATTTTGGACATTCAAAAGTCAATTGAGAAACTACAAGAAGCTGTTCCAGAAAAAGCGTAAACAAATTCCTGCTTAGTTTTTGCATATAACAAATATTTTTTATATAAATTGACCTTAACACGGCATATCACATAGATATGCCGTGTTTTTATGCATTTACAATATATGTTAGCCATTAACATGTAAGGACAACACATGTACTCACGACTCATAAACCGCTTCCATAGTTATGCATGATTTGTATAGAATGTCATTTTTTTAAAAAATTTTCACAATTCTCACAAAAAGACTTTATTAATTTTTATTTTACTGGCATAATAGATAGTAATGAAAAAGAATGTTAAAGTGGGTGAGTAAATGAAAAGTGGAGAAAAAGATTACTCGGTAAAAGAAGCGATGATTTTCAGCCAACGCATTGCTCAATTATCGAAAGCGTTATGGAAATGTGTAGAGAAAGATTGGCAAATGTGGATTAAGCCTTACGATTTAAATATTAATGAGCATCATATTTTAACAATCGCTTATCATTTAAAAGGGGCTTCTATTTCTGAGATTGCTAAGTTTGGAGTTATGCACGTATCAACGGCGTTTAACTTCTCGAAAAAGCTTGAGGAACGCGGCTATCTTGTATTCTCGAAAAAAGAAGATGATAAACGAAATACGTACATTGAAATTACAGATAAAGGGGAAGAATTACTACTTCGCTTAATGGAGGAGTACGACCCTGAAAGTAATTCAGTGTTTAATGGGGCTCTTGCACTTCGTAATTTTTATGGGAAGTTCCCAGAAAATATCGAGCTGATTGCTATCTTGCGCAATATTTACGGACAAGACTTCATCGATATTTTTGAGAAATCATTAGAAGATATTGAGGAGAATTTTACGGAATCCGATCAGAAGTTAGTTAAGAAATAATCTATTTATTTTTTCGCACTCATGCGTAAGAATTCATTCATAAGTGGGTTAAATAAACCTTGTTTTGCTAGCGCTTCCGCAGTTTCGTTTACTTCGAGCTGATGTGGAAGCGCTTTTTCAAATTGATCTAACAGCGCATCGAACAATAAAAGGCCTTCTGCTTTCTCCGCTACATATTGTTCGTTCAATGTTTCACAAAGTTTCAGTATACGTTCAATATCTTTTTTACGAGCTTTTTTCTTTATGATTAAAGAATAAAATGGACACTTTTCTTCATCAATCATTTTAAATAGTAGGTCTACGTAGTATTCAGCTTGTTCTAATCTTCTAACAACGTCCATTTTCTCCCTCACTTTCTAACACAAAGTCTTCTATTTCTGAATTTTATAACACGAACAAAATATCGTATGATACAATATATAAAGTATATGTATTTTAGCCAAAAGGAGGTCTCGCCTCATGACACTTATAACAGTTGTTTTTGTCGCATTCGCACTTCTTGTTATATTTTACACGAATTTCATGACACATACACTGTGTGAACGAAAACAAATAGCTGCGAGCCGCCAGCCCGGTGTCTTTCGGGTTATTAATGTATGTATA